>JALYWY010000357.1 GCA_030852475.1 Actinomycetota bacterium
GATGACTAGCGCTTGGTCTGGCGGTCAGTCGTTGGTGTTGGTTGGGGTTTGCGTCCCGGTCGCGCTGTTGCGGGTGTTGGTTCCCGTGTCGTTGTCGCGGGTCGTGCCACGAGTCGAGTTGCCGTTGCGGCTGGTGTCGTTGGTGCCGCCGCGGGTCCGCGTCGTCGTGTCCCCGTCGCGAGTGGTGCCGCGGGTCTCACGGTTGTTGGCGCTGGTGTTGTCCGTTTTCAGGAAGGTGATGTCGTCGATTTCGTCGTCGCCGGGACCAAGCCGGTCGTCCTCGTCGGCGCCCGGGCTGCTGCTGCCGCTCTTGGCCAGGGCCGCCGGCGCGTCGCCGATCAGGCCGGCCGCGTTGGCGGCGAAAAAGAGAGGCGTCGCGACGAGGACGAGGAAAGCGAGCATCAACGCGCCCGCGCGCCGCGATGCCGAAACCTCGGCAGGCATCAGCGCCTCCTCGACTTGTAGGCCGCTGAACACGCGCGCCGCGGGCGGCAGCGACTGCGGCCGGGTCAACTTCTCAGCCATCGTAGAGTCCTCCCTCGGTTTGGGGTTGAGGTTCCCTTACCCGCATTCCCTTGAGGAAAGCGACCGGGAGTCCAGGCAAGGAGGAGGGGGCCGGGGAGAGTCCCGGCCCCCTGATTCCAGCCCTTGTGTCAGCTAGGAGCCGGTGCGGGTGCGGGTTTGGCCCGTGCCCGTGTCGTCTTCGCCACCGGTGTTGGTTCCGGTGTTGGTGCCCGTATTGGTGCCGGTGTCGTTGTCGTTGGTGGTGCCGCGCGTGTCGGCGTTGTTGCGGCTGGTGTCGTCGGTGCCCAGGCGCGTGTTGGTGTCGTCGTCGTTGGTGGTGCCGCGGGTCGAGGCGCCGTTGGCGCTGGTGTCGTCGGTGGCCGCGTCCGCCGCTCGCCCGGTCCGCGTCTGCGTGCCGCTGTCGTCGTCCCCGTCGTCGTCGCCGCTGCCCGGGCCGGACGAATCGTCGTCGCTGCCGGGGCCGCTGTTGCTGCTCTTGGCGATCGCGGTCGGCGTATCGCCGATCACTCCCGCCGCGAAGGCGGCGAAGAAGAGCGGGGTGGCGCTGACGAAGAGGAGCACGAGGAAAAGCGCGCCCCCTCGACGCAGGGCCGAGACGCCACCGGGCGTGAGCGCGTCCTCCGCCTGCAGGTCGCCGAAGACGCGGGCGGCGGCCGGGACCTTTCTCCTGTTGCTGGGTCGCTGGGACATCTTTCCCTCCTGGCTGTGGTCGGTGTTCTGTGGGTCGTTACCCCGTTGTCACAACCCAGAACACACCCTGGACGCAAAGATCACGCCCTTTTTGAGCGGGTTTATTTACCCCGTCGGCCCGCGCCGCGAGAGGGTCATCTTCCGCGGCAGCTCGGCGACCAGCGGCTGCAGCCGCTCGACCACCTCGGCGCAGCTGGGACGGTTGCCGGGGTCCCGGTCGAGCATCTCCACGATCAGCTCCTGCAGCTCCCCGGGCGTGCGGGTGGGCAGCGGCCGTGGCTCTTCGACCAGTTGGGGGAACCGGCCGGCCCCGTCCTTGCCGGTGCCGGGGAGGAACGGCTTTTCGCCGCTGACGGCGTGGAAGAGGGTGGCGCCGAGGCCCCAGACGTCGGTGGCTGGCCCGATCGGCGCTGTCGCTTCTTCCCGGGGCACGCACTGCTCCGGCGCCATGTAGGGGTCGGTTCCCAGCGGGCCGTCGGTGCGCCCGGCCCGCTCCAGGGTGCGGGCGATGCTGAGGTCGAGCAGCCGGGGGGGAAGACCCATGACGATGTTGTCGGGCTTGACGTCGAGATGGACGTAACCCGCCTGCGCCATGTACTGGAGCGCCCCGGCGACGTGGGCGGCGAGCGGCAGCAGCTGCTCGATCGGGATCGCCCCGTCGCGCTTGATCAGCCGTCGCAGCGACGGCCCCTCGAGGTGCTCGATCAGGACGTGCGGGCGCGGCCCCTCGAGGACCGCGTCGAAGCTGCGGACGAGGGTGGGGTGGGCGAGCGCGCGCAGGGCCTCGACCTCGAGCTCGAGATCGCGCAGCGCCTTGCCGTCCTCCGCCTGGTCGGGCCGCAGGACCTTGGCCACCCCGAGCGCGTAGAGGCGCTCGTCCCAGACCAGGCAGACCTCGTAGCGGTTGCCGCCGCCGATCGGCTTCAGCACGAACCGCCCCGGGGCGAGCTCCTCGCCCTCCTCGAATTCCCAGCTCGCGTAATCGCCCATCGTCGTCTAAGGGTAAGAGCACGAACCGTGGGCTAGCATCACGCGATGGCTTCCACCTCCGAGTTGATCCGCACCGCGGTCGAGCGTTTCCAGGCCGAAGTCCCGGCCCTGCAGAACCTGAAGCTGGTGTTCGGGCTCGAGCTGAGGGCCAAGCACGACGTCCAGCTCTACCGGGTCGAGCTGCCCGGGCCGAAGATCTCCAAAGACCTTGCCCAGGACGAGCGGATCCTGGTCGAAATCGACCGGCCGCAGTTCAACGAGCTAGCCGAGAAGGGGACTCTGAAGAGCTACCGGCGTGCCGCCGAGACCGGCCACATCAAGGCGACCGGCGACTCGAACGTGGTCAAGCTGATCTCCCAGGTCGTGGAGAAGCAAGAGGAACGCAACCGCTTGCGGAAAGTGCACTAGAGGCGGACGAGGTTGTCGGCCTCGATCTCGCGGGTGACGCCGCGGAAATCGATCACCAGCGGCGCCTTCGCGACCACCGCCTCGTAGTCGACGTCGGGGTGGGCGGTGACGATCGCGACCAGGTCGGCGTCCCGCAATCCCTCCTCCAGCGCGACCGAGGAGAGGCCGTGGCCGGGCAGCTCCGGCACGAAGGAGTCGTGGTAGGAGATCTCGGCGCCGAGGTCCTGGAGGCGGCCGATGATCTTCAGCGCCGGCGATTCGCGGGTGTCGCCGACGCCGCCCTTGTAGCTGACGCCGAGGATCAGGACGCGGGAGCCGTTGACCGGTTTGCGCACCCCGTTCAGCGCCCGCTCGATCCGTTCCACGCAGAAGCCCGGCTGGGCCTGGTTCACTTTTCCGGCGAGCTCGATGAACTCCGGGTAGAAGTCGAGCTGGCGCGCCCGGAAGGCGAGGTAGAAGGGGTCGACCGGGAGGCAATGGCCGCCCATTCCCGGGCCCGGATCGAAACGCATGAACCCGAACGGCTTGCTGGAGGCGGCCTCGATCACCTCCCAGACGTCGATCTCGAGCCGGTCGCAGAGCTGGGCGAGCTCGTTGACGAGGGCGATGTTGACCGAGCGGAAGATGTTCTCCAGCAGCTTCGAGAGCTCGGCCGCCTCGGGGCTGGAGAGGACGATCACGGTGTCGCAGATCTCGGAGTAGAGCTCGCGGGCGCGCTCGGTCGAGGCCTCGGTGACGCCGCCGACCAGCTTCGGCGTCGTCTTCACGGTGAAGTCGGTGCGGCCGGGATCGATCCGCTCGGGCGAGAAGGCGAGGTGGAAGTCGCTGCCGGCGGTGAGGCCGGAGGTCTCGAGGATCGGCAGCAGGCGGTCGCGGGTGGTGCCGGGGTAGGTCGTCGACTCGAGCACGACCAGCTGCCCGGAGCGCAGCACCTGCGCCAGCGCCGTCGCCGAGTCGACGAGGTAGGTGAGGTCGGGCTCGCGCGAATCCGAGAGCGGGGTGGGGACGCAGAGGATCACGGCGTCGCAGGCGGCCAGCTCGTTGTAGTCGGTGGTGGCGCGGAGGCGCTCGCCCAGCGGCTCCAGGGTGGAGCCGGGCACGTCCTCGATGTAGCTGCGGCCGGCGTTCAGCGCCTCGACCTTGTCGGTGTCGACGTCGAGGCCGACCACTTCGCAGCCCGCTTCGGCGAAGGCGACGGCCAGCGGCAGCCCCACGTAGCCGAGGCCGATGATCCCGATCTGCATCGCGAGGAGTCTAGATAGAGCCTCCGGACGGGAGC
>JALYWY010000376.1 GCA_030852475.1 Actinomycetota bacterium
TGCTCGACGAACCGCAGCGGGTGCTGATCCGGGTCACCCCCGGGATCAAGCCCTCGACCCACGACTACATCACCACCGGCCAGCTCGACTCCAAGTTCGGCTTCGGGCTCGAGGACGGGCTGGCGGCAAAGGCGGTCGAACGCGTCCTCGCCTCCGAGAAGCTGGAGCTGGTCGGGTTGCACGCCCACATCGGCTCCCAGATCTTCGAGCTCGAGCCCTACACGCTGGCGATCAAGGCGCTGGGGGAACTGGCGGGAGACTGGTGCCGGGTCGTCAACGTCGGCGGCGGCCTCGGCGTCGCCTACACCGCCGAGGACGAGCCGCCCTCGATCGACGCCTACGTCGACGTCAAGGTGCGCGGCGTCCACGAGGTCTTCGGCGAGGGCGTGCGGATCCTGGTCGAGCCGGGGCGCTCCCTGGTCGCCAACGCCGGCCTCACCGCCTACCGCGTCGGCACCGTGAAGGAGATCCCCGGGGTGCGGACCTACGTCGCCGTCGACGGCGGCATGTCGGACAACCTGCGGCCGATGCTCTACGGCTCCCACTACGAAGCGCTGATCGCCGACCGCGCCGCGGCGCCGGAGGACACCTTGGTGACGATCGCGGGCAAGCACTGCGAGTCCGGCGACGTGATCGTCCGCGACACGATGCTGGCCGAGCCGGCCGTCGGCGACGTTCTCGTCACCCCGGCCACCGGTGCCTACGGCTATGCGATGGCGAACAACTACAACGGCATCCCGCGGCCGCCGGTCGTCTTCTGCCGTGAGGGCGAGGCGCGGGTGGTCGTGCGGCGCGAGAGCTACGAGGACCTGACGGCGAGGGACGCCTAGGCGCCGTGGCCTCCGAGGGCTCCAAACCCGTCCGCATCGGGCTGCTGGGTCGCGGCACGGTCGGTGCCGCCTTCGCGGACCTGCTGGCGGAGCGGGCCGAGGCGGTCGAGGCGGCGACCGGGCGGCGGCCGGAGATCTGCGGCGTGCTGACCCGGGACGAGGGCGACTTCGACTCGATCCTCGCCGGCTCGGACCTCGTCGTCGAGCTGATGGGGGGGACCGACCCCACGCGCGAGTACGTCCTCGCCGCGCTGCGCGCCGGCAAGCCGGTGGTCACCGCCAACAAGCAGCTGCTCGCCCAGCACGGGGACGAGCTCTTCGCGGTCGCCCGCGAGGCCGGCGTGCAGCTGCGCTTCGAGGCGGCGGTGGCGGCGGTGATCCCGATCGTCCGCACGATCCAGGAGAGCTTCGGCGTCACCGAGATCGCCAAGGTCTTCGGCATCGTCAACGGCACCACCAACTTCATCCTCACCGAGATGGCCGCCAGCGGGGCCAGCTACGACGACGTCCTCGCCCGCGCCCAGGAGCTGGGCTACGCCGAGGCCGACCCCTCCGACGACGTCAACGGCGCCGACGCCGCGGCGAAGATGGCGATCCTCGCCCGCCTCGCCTTCCACACCCCGGTGACGCTGTCCGAGGTCGCCTACGAGGGGATCGAGGCGATCCAGCCCGACGACCTCGCCTACGCGAAGGAGCTCGGGCTTTCGCTGAAGCTGCTCGGCGTGGCCGAACGCCGGGACGGCGGCATCAGCGTCCGCGTCTTCCCCTGCTTCCTCTATCCCGGCCACCCGCTGGCGCCGATCGAGGGCGCGTTCAACGCGGTGATGGTCGAGGCGCCGGCGATCACCGAGGTGACGATGTCGGGGCCGGGAGCGGGAGGCCTGCAGACGGCCTCGGCGGTCCTCGGCGACGTCGTCTCGATCCTCGCCGGCGACGCCCCCGTGCACGAGCCGCGGGTCGAGCTGCCGATCGTCGGGGACGTCGGTTCCTCCTTCTACCTGCACCTGGAGGTCGACGACCGCCCCGGCGTGCTGGCGCGGGTCGCGACCGTCTTGGGCGACCATGAGATCTCGGTCAAAAGCGTCGTCCAGCGCGGGACCGGCGAGGAGGCGCGGCTGGTGATGGTGATCCACGAGTGCCTCGAGTCGCGCTTCGCGGCGGCGGTCGAGGCGCTTGCCGGGCTCGACGACCTGCGCTCGGCGCCGCGCTCGATACGAGTGATCGAGGAGGAGTACTCGGCGTGATCCGGAGAGCGCACTGATGGCGGCGGGGCTGATCGACCGCTACCGCGACCGGCTCTCGCTGGAGCCGGGCGACCCGGTGGTGACCCTGAACGAGGGCTCGACGCCGCTGATCGAGGCGCCCCGGCTCTCGGAGCGGATCGAGGCGCGCGCCTATCTCAAGTTCGAGGGGTTGAACCCGACCGGCTCGTTCAAGGACCGGGGGATGACGGTGGCGGTCTCGCGGGCGAAAGGACGTGGGGCGGAGGCGATCATCTGCGCCTCGACCGGCAACACCGCCGCCAGCTGCGCCGCCTACGCGGCGCGGGCGGGGCTGCGGGGGGCGGTGATCGTCCCCGAGGGGAAGATCGCGATCGGCAAGCTCGCCCAGGCGCTGATGCACGGCGCCCGCGTGGTCGCCCTGCAGGGAAACTTCGACGACGCCCTGCGGATCGTCCGCGAGCTCTCGCAGAAGCACCCGATCGAGCTCGTCAACTCGGTCAACCCGCACCGGATCGAAGGCCAGAAGACGGCGGCCTTCGAGGTGGTCGAGGACCTGGGGGAGGCGCCGGGGGCTCTGGCGATCCCGGTCGGCAACGCCGGCAACGTCACCGCCTACCAGCGCGGCTTCAACGAGATGGAGGCGGCGCCGGTCCTCTACGGCTTCCAGGCCGAGGGCGCCGCGCCGCTGGTCCGTGGCGAGCCGGTCGAGAACCCGGAGACCGTCGCCTCGGCGATCCGGATCGGCAACCCCGCCCGCTGGGAGGAGGCGATGGCCGCTTTCACCGCTTCCCGCGGCCGCGTCGCCGCCGTCTCCGACGAGCAGATCTTGAACGCCTACCGCTGGCTCGCCGACAACGAAGGCGTCTTCTGCGAGCCCGCCAGCGCCGCTTCGGTGGCGGGCCTGCTGGCGCACGGGTTGCCGGTGGTCGAGGGCGCGGCGAAACCGGAGACCGTCGTCTGCGTCCTCACCGGCCACGGCCTCAAGGACCCCGACACCGCGCTCTCCAAAGCCCCCTCGGTGATCGCCTGCGAGAACGATCTCGCTGCCGTCGAGCGCGCAGTGTTTGATTAAAGGTAAGGAGACATGAAAAGCACCAGTGACGTATTCGGAGTCTCGAATGAGATCTTGCCCGACTCCTATGTCGATCGGGGCCGCTTGGACGAGGAGCTTCAACGTCTATTGGCCCGCCCCACTCACGTAGCTCTTCGGGGTGAGTCCAAGTGTGGAAAGTCCTGGCTTCGTCAGCGAGTGGTGGAGGATGCCATCACTATCCAGTGTCGTCTGGGAAAGACTTGTATAGATATCTATCGAGATGCTTTGAGCGATCTCGGGATCCGACTGGAGCTAGAGCGGTCCGATTCAGGAGCCATCAGTGGACGCGCCGAGGCAAGTACGGAGGGCGGTGTTAGCCTGCTAGCCAAGTTGCGAGGGACTGTCTCGGTAGAGGGGACGAAAGGGAGAGAGACTCGAACTGAACCGGCTGGTAAGGATTTCACTGACCTGAAATTTGTCGCTGACCTAATCCTCGCTTCTGGCAGAAGGCTTGTAGTAGAGGATTTTCACTACCTATCTATTGAGGAGCGAACGAAGCTGGCTTTTGATCTCAAGGCTCTTTGGGACTACGGAGTTTTTGTGGTCATCGTTGGGGTGTGGAGCAAGCAGAACATGCTGCTTTATCTAAACCCAGATCTCACGGGGCGGGTTGAGGAGGTAGCCATTGTTTGGTCTGACGCTGACCTTCGGGAAGTTTTCGGAAACGGCGGCTCTGCACTTAATCTCAAATTCGACTCGGCCTTGCAAAGTCGCGCTATTGAGGTGTGCTTTGAGAACGTAGGAATTCTGCAGCGGCTGATTCTAGGAACGCTTGATGAGTGCGGAATAGCTACCGAGCAGGATGAACTGGTCCACATCGACCAAGTGGAGGCTCTTGATGCTGCGGCTATGGCTTACGCGGAGCAGCTCAACCCGCTTTATCAGCAGTTTGCAGAGCGGGTATCTGGTGGCATTCGAAGTCGTAGTGACTCAACCGGTATCTACGCGCACGCGATGGCTGTCATCTTGGAAGCCTCAGATGAGGATTTGATTCGAGGCGTGAAGCTTGATGACATTTATGAAAAGGCCCATGCTCGGGAGGGTCGGATCGGCAAAGCGAACTTGAGGACCGTGCTGGAAAAGTTTGAGGGTCTTCAAGTCGATGAGGACGGGCGTGGACTAGTTCTTGGCTACAACGAGGCAACGCGGGAGATATCGGCCGTGGATCGTCAGCTTCTGCTCTACCGCAAATACTCGACTGTCAAGTGGCCATGGGAGGACTTGATCGCGGAGGCCGAGGCGGGACACGATGACTTTTCGGTCATAGTTGAATGACTACGCGCCGCCGGCTCGTCCGCGTCCCCGCCTCTTCGGCCAATCTCGGACCTGGCTATGACGCGATGGCGGCGGCGATGGCGATGCACCTCGAGCTGGAGGTGGAGGAGACGGGGGAGTTCTCCTTCGACACCGGCGGGCTCGACGTCTCGAACGGGCGCGACAACCTGATCGTGCGGGCGTTCGAGAGCCTGCGGCCGGCGGACGGGATCGCCTTCCGGCTGCGCAGCGAGATTCCGCTGACCCGCGGGCTCGGCTCCAGCTCGGCGGCGATCGTCGCCGGGCTCCACGCCGCCGACCACCTCTACGAGCTGGCGCTCTCGAAGGGGGAGATGCTGGCGCGGGCGACGGAGATCGAGGGGCATCCCGACAACGTCGCCGCGGCGATCTACGGCGGCTTCGTCGTCTGCGGGATGGAGGACGGGGTCGCCACGGCGGCGCGGTTCGACCCGCCCGAGGGGCTGGAGGGGATCGTCGTGATCCCGCCCGACGAGGTCTCGACCGAGCGGGCCCGCGAGGCGATCCCGGACGAGGTTCCCCTCGCCGACGCCGTCGCCAACGTCTCCGCCGCGGCGATGCTGGTGCTGGGCCTGCGCAGCGCCGACCTCGACCTTCTCGCCCGCGGCCTTCGCGACCACCTCCACCAGGACCGGCGCCGCGAGCTCTACCCGCGCTCGATGGAGATCGTCGACTCGGCCCGGGATCTGGGCGCGCTGGGGGCGACGATCTCCGGCGCCGGGCCGACCGTCCTGGTCTGGACCACCTGGCAGGAGGCCGGCAACGTCGCGACGGCGCTGGAGGAGCGCTGCGCCGGCTGGGCCGAGGTGAAGCGTCTGCCCTTCAGTCCCCTCGGCGCCGACGTCCCCGAGCTGTAGACGATGGACTGGGTGGTGCGGATCGGGCTGATCGAGCTGGCGCTCGGCGGCCTACTGGGCTGGGCGATGGTGATCCGCGGCGAGCGGCCCGAGTGGCTGCGCCGGATCGGCGTCGTCGCCCCGCAGCGGATCCGCCAGGTCCACCTCGACTACGTGATGATGGGCCTGATCCTGGTCGGGGTGGGATTGGCGGTCCCCGACCTGCCGACCGCGGTCGCCGCCGCGCTCGTCTTCGGCACCCTCGTCAACCCCTTCCTCTTCGTCCCGCTCGCCTTCGACCCCGACGTGGACCAGCGCCTCTGGTACCGGGCGCTGGCGGTGATCTCCTTCCTCGGCGTCAGCGGTGGGCTGGTCGTCGCCGCCGTCGTCGGGCCGGGATAGCATCGCCCGCATGACCAAGCCGAAGCTGCTCCTGCCCGCCCTCGTCCTTGCCGTGCTGTTCGCCTTCCCCGTCGCCGCGGGCGCGACGCTGAGCTACGTCAAGGACCCGTTCAAGACGATGATCTACGTCGCCGACGACGACGGAAGCGGGGCGCGCAAAGTCGAGAAGGGCCACAACCCGAAGGTCGCCCCCGACGGCGGATCGGTCGCCTACCTCCACGAAGGGCCGAAAAACGCGCAGGAACTGAAGCTCGCGCCGGCGACCGGCGGTCCCGGCAGGACCCTGATGACCAACTTCCGCGAAGCGTCCAACCTCGCCTGGTCTCCCGACTCGAAAACGATCGCCGCCTTGCGGGGACCCGAACTCGGCAAGCGCAACCTGGTCGTTGTCGACGTCGCCAGCGGCAAGCAGTCAGTGATCGCGACCGGCTACTTCTACGGCTTCAGCTTCTCGCCCAGCGGCGGCGAAATCGCCTATGCGCTCGCGCCGAGCGAAAAGTACCCGCCGCGCAGCGACGTCTTCCGGATCGAAGTTCCGGTCCCCGGCGTGGTCAACGTGCGGGCGCCGGAACCGGTCCGCTTGACGTCCGACCGCCGCTCCTCCGAACCCCTCTGGGGGCCGACCGGCCAGATCGTCTTCGTCAAGTTGCTGGGAGCGAAATCACGCAAGTACGGGCCGAAGAACGAGCTCTACCTGATGAACTCGCAGGGGAAGCAGGTCAAGCGCCTCACCCAGACGAAAGTCGGTCCGCTGCTGCGAGGGCTCTTCCCGACCGACTGGTCGGCGGACGGCAAGCGCCTGCTGACCGAGTTTGGCGGCCAGGACACCAGCTATGCCGTCGTCGTCAACCCGAGGACCGGCGCGCAGCGCCCGGTCGCCGGCACGGGGGAGACCGGGTTCGTCGGCACCGATCTCTCCGCCGACGGAAGCCTCGTGCTCGGCTTCAACGGCGGCTTCGACCCGGGCCTGCGCAACCACAAGGTCCAGACCGTCCCCTACGGCGGCGGCAAACCCAAGACTCTCGTCAAGGAAGCCTTCGAACCCAGCTGGAGCCGCTAGTCCAGCAGGCCCACCTGGCGCAGGATCGAGACGCTGTCGGAGTAGACGTCCTTGCGCTTGACGAGGCCGTTCTCGAAGGGGATCACGTCGAGGCCGTCCCAGTCGACTCGCTTCCCGGTCGGTTCGGCGACGAGGTCGCCGCGGCGCATCGTCTCGGTGTGGATGGCGGACGCGGTCCATTCCTGCACGACCAGTCGCTCGCGCACGTAGAGCCGTCGGGTCGAGAAGCTGATGTCGGGCCAGGTCGCGAAGATCGAGCCGATGTGGGCCC
>JALYWY010000415.1 GCA_030852475.1 Actinomycetota bacterium
GAGCTGGTCAAGCGCGCCGAGGCGGCCGGCTACACCGACCTTTGGACGGGCGAGACCGCCGGGCCCGACGGCTTCACGCCGCTGGCGCTGAGCGCGGCCTGGACCGAGCGGGCGCGGCTGGGGACCGGGATCGTCGGCGTCTTCCAGCGCGGGCCGGCGCTGCTGGCGCAGCAGGCGGCGGCACTCGCCGACGCCTCCGAGGGCCGCTTCGTGCTCGGGATCGGCTCCTCCTCGGACCGGATCGTCGAAGGCTGGAACCGGATCCCCTTCGAGCGGCCGCTGAGCAAGGTGCGCGAGACGCTCGACTTCCTCGGCCCGGCGCTGGCGGGCGAACGGACCGAGACCGGATTCAAGCTGGAACAGAAGCCGGCGCACCGGGTGCCGATCATGCTGGCGGCGCTACGCGGGAAGATGCTGGAGCTGGCGGTCGAGCGCGCCAACGGCGCCTTCACCAACTTCCTGCCGCTGGCGGGGTTGCCGAAGGTAACCGCACAGCTGGAGGGCGCGCCGGAGGATTTCGAGCTGCTCTGCCGCTTCTTCTGCATCCCCGGCGAGCGCGAGCAGGTCGAGCCGCTGGCCCGCTTCATGTTCTCCTCCTACATCACGGTCCCGGTCTACGCCGACTTCTACCGCTGGCTCGGCTACGGAGAGCAGATCGAGCCGATGGTCCAGGCCTGGGAAGCCGGCGACCGCCAGGCCGCCGCCGCAGCCGCTCCGTGGGAGCTGATCGAGGAGATGTTCATCTTCGGCACGCCCGAGCAGATGAAGGAGCGCCTCGCCGCCTTCGTAGAGGGGGGCATCACCCTCCCGATCCTCACCCCGATCGTGACGCCGGACAAGCTGGCGGAGACGATCGAGGCGCTGGCGCCTAGCTGAGGGACCAAGCGCTTAGGTAGAAGGACCCGGTCATCCCCTGAGCGAATTGGGTCGCGCCCCTATCGGGGCATGCTCCCGGAACATGCTGCCCGCCTATGGCGGGCAAAAGACAGATTGCATATCGCGCGCTTCGCGGACATTCGCTCAGGGGACGACCGGGTCCCTCCCCACAGCTTCCGTCTGACGCTGAATCACCAACGTTCCGCGGATGGCGGTGCGTGTTGGCAAGGGTCCGGTCGCCCTCCGCGGGAATGTTCGCGAAGCGGCGATATGCAATCTGATTTCTGCCTGCCATAGGCAGGCAGCATCTGACCGGAGCAAGCCCCGGAGGGGCGCGACCCAATTCCCGCGGAGGGCGACCGGACCCTCTACCGCTGCGGCTACTCGTTCTGCAGCTTCGTCGCCTCTTCCGCCAGGCTGGCGTAGGCGTCGGGACGCCTGGTGGTGAGGAAGGGGAAGAGCTCCAGCCAGTCTCGGCGCTGGTCCAGGTCGAGGTCGGCTACCAGGACGGCCGGTTCGTCGCGGGGGGCTTGGGCGAGGATGCGGCCGTAGGGATCGGAGATGAAGGAGGAGCCGTAGAAGGTGAGGGGCGGCTCGGTGCCGATGCGGTTGACGGCGACCATGAAGACGCCGTTGGCGATCCCGTTGCCGACGATCACGTGCTGCCAGAGGGGCTGGGTGTCGAACTCGGGGTGGTCGGGCTCGGAGCCGATCGCGGTCGGGTAGACGAGGACGTCGGCGCCCTCGAGGCTGTAGGCGCGGGCAACCTCGGGGAACCACTGGTCCCAGCAGGTCGGCAGGCCCAGCTGCACCTCTCCCAGCCCGATCAGCGGGAAGGCCTCGGCGTCGCCGGGCCCGGGGCGGAAGTAGCGATCCTCGTGATAGCCGGCGGTGATCGGGATGTGGAGCTTGCGGGTGCGGGCGACGAGATCGCCCTCGGGCGAGACGACGATCGCCGTGTTGAAGCCGAGGCCGTCGTCGCCGTCGGTGACCTCGTAGAGGGAGGCGTGGACGTGGACGCCGGTCGCCGCCGCCATCCGGGCGGCGAACTCGAAGGTGCGGCCGCCGGGCAGGTCCTCCGGCTCCGCGCCCGCGGCGTCGGGCCCGCCGGGGTCGACGGCAAAGTAGCGGCTCAGGGTCAGCTCCTGCAGGCAGACCAGCTTCGCCCCCTCCTGCGCCGCCATCCGGATCCCTTGCTCCAGCGCCGCCTCGTGCTCGGCCGGGTCGGGGTGCCAGCGATGCTGGACCGCGGCGATCCGGAACGGCGGGCGGCTCGGCGGGCGCGTCCGGGCGGGCGACTCGGGCGGGTCCTCGGCGCGGATCAGGCGGATCTCATCCACTGGTTCAAGATAAAGGGGAGTGAGCGCGACCCTCAAATCGACGCCCGCCGAAGACGGCTTCCGGATGCCGGGCGAGTTCGAGCCCCATGCCGGCTGCTGGATGGCCTGGCCCGAGCGGCCGGACAACTGGCGCCTGGGGGCGAAGCCGGCGCAGGAGGCCTACGCGGCGGTGGCCGAGGCGATCGCCGGCTCCGAGCCGGTGACGATGGCGGTCTCCGACGGCCAGTTCGAGAACTGCCGGGCGATGCTGCCGCCCGAGGTGCGGGTGGTCGAGGTCTCCACCGACGACGCCTGGATCCGCGACCACGGCCCGACCTTCGTGGTCGACGGCAACGGGGGACG
>JALYWY010000014.1 GCA_030852475.1 Actinomycetota bacterium
GACCGAGCGCGACCCGATTGCCGAGGAAGAGGCCGAAGCGGCGGCCGCCGAAGCGGCGAAGATCGGCGGCCCCGCTCCCGACGACCCGGTCGACGATCCGGCCGAACGGCCGGTGATCGAGGGGGGAGAGGGCGTCGCCGAGGGCTTCGAGCTGGCCGAGGAGGAGTTGATCGACAACGCCGCCCACGGCGACCGGAAACGGTTTCCCAACCGGGACGCAGGGTCGCCGGAGGAGCCGACCGAGACCGCCTTCGGCGAACCGGACGAAGAGATTCCCCGGGACGCCGACGAGGCAATTCGCAGAAACGAGTAGGAGGCCAGTCATGCCACGCCGAGTGATCGCGATCGTCACCGACGAGCTCCACGGCCCCGAGCCGCTGGAACAGATGCAGGCCCACGCCAACGGCGCCGGAGTGGAGGTGCGCGTCGTCGTTCCCGCCGTCGAGGCCAGCCCCTTCCGGCACACGATGGGAGACATCGACGAGCCGAAGCAGCAGGCGGAGGAGCGGTTGGAGCGCAACCTGAAGCTGTTGCGCGACGGCGGCGTCCAGGTGAGCGGCGAGGTCGGCGATCCGGACCCCGTCCAGGCCGCCCAGGACGCGCTCCTGAAGGGACCGGCGGACGAAGTGGTGATCTTCGAGCACCCGGAGGGGGAAGCCGAGTGGTACGAAAAAGGCCTCTACGAGCGCGCCCAGGAATCGATCGAGCCGCCGCTGCGGCTGGTCGTGCTCAAAGGCGGCGACGCCCAGCGCCCCGACCAGGTGGTCGAGGTCGAGGAGACCGGCGAGGGACTGGTCAACCCGATCGCCGACAAGGAAGTCGCCGGCGGCGCCTACGTCCCCGGGATGACGCGGTCCGATCTCGCCGGGATGATCGCCGGCGTCTTCGGCACGATCGTCGTCGCGATCCTGGCCGCGGCGGTCGCCTCCGGCAGCGGCCACGAGTCCGGCTGGGAAGCGGTGGCGATCCTGATCGCGATCGGCGTCGCCCTGATCAACCTCGCCCACGTCGTCGGGCTGGGGATCATGGAGAGCATCCGCTACCGCGGCGGCTTCTCCAAGTTCTTCCGCACGATGTCGCTGACGCTCACCCCGCTCGCGATAGTCGTCAACGCGGCGGTCTTGATCTTCGCCGGCTAGACCCGCGGCTCAGGAGGGCCGGCGGGTTTCCGCCGTCGACGGTTCGGAGCGCCGCAGCGCCTCCAGCACCTCCTCGGCCAGCTGCGACCCGTCTTCGGGTCGCAGCGGAGTGGCGTTGACCCGGAAGACGACGACGTCGCCGTCGAGCTCCTCGAGCGAGACGCTCGGCTTGTAGCGGGTCGGCACCGTGATCGCCTGCAGTAGCCGCTCCTCGATCTCCTGCGGGCTCGCCTGCGAGGGGAAGCGGACGCGGACGTCGACTTTGTCGGGCTCGCGCAGCGGCACGACGACGAGGGTGAGGAGGACGTTGTTCGGCACCAGCAGCCGGTCGGCCCCCTGGCTCAGGGTCGTGTAGAAGAGCCCGAGCGAGGTGACCGTTCCCTCCAGCGAGCCGGCGAGGGCGCCGCCGACCAGCCGCACGCGTTCGCCGACCCGGAACGGACGCGTGCTCTGGAGGACGATGCCGGCGAAGATCCCGCTCATCGTCTGCTGGGCGGCGAGGCCCAGCAGCACCGCGGTGAAGGCGCCGCCGACGGCGAGGGTGCTGGCGTTCACCCCGGCGATCCGCAGCGCCAGGATCACCACCAGGGTCGTCGCCAGCAGGCGGATGACGAAGCCGGTGGTCCCCGCCGTCGCCGGGTCCAGCCGCCGGTAGAGGCGAGGGGAGAGCCCTCGCACCAGCCAGTGGGTCGCGGCCGAGCCGACGATGACGAGGATGACGACGGTGCCGATCCGGATCCACTGGCCATAGCCAGGGGCGATCTCCCGGCGCTGGTCATAGACGAACAGGGTTGCGGCGATCACCAGCAGCGCCAGCAGCAGGCCGCCGAACTGGCGTTTCGAGAACTTCGGCGCCAGCTCGTCTCCCAGCCCGAGCGAGTGCCAGGCGTGGCTGCGGGTCTCGAACAGCTCCCGGGGGAGCCGGGGACGGCGGGGAGAGGGTGGAGACATCGCCAGTCGGCTACCCGAGCCTTGGGGCCCGTATGCAACCGGACGATTCGTCTAGCCGAGGGCCAGACTCAGCTTTTGAGCGCCGCCAGCGCCTCGTCCCGGGTCAGGTGGACCGGGATCGAGAGCTCGAGGCCGGTGATCTCCAGCACGCGCCGGACCTGGTCGTTGTGGCTGCAGATGACCAGGGCGCGGCCGTTTTCGCCACCGTCGAGGCGCTGCCAGGCGCGGACGATCAGGGCGATGCCGGTGGAATCGATGAACTCGCACTGGGATAGGTCGATCAAAACCGACCCCTCACCGCTGTCCAGCGCCTGCTCCAGCGGCCGCTCGAGATCGGGGGCGGTGCTGAGATCCAGCTCTCCGCGCACGGAGATCGTCCTGACGCCGTGCTCGAGCTCTCCGACTCTTACCTCGAAGGGGGCGGGATTCACGGTTCGATGCTACCGCAGGAGAGCACACTCGCCGCACGCTGTTTTGCTCCCCCTGAGCGGGGTAAGCACCTCGTAATGCGAGATACCCGGTTATGCTCGCGACTTCGATGATGAGCCTCAACGTTCCTGGGGGCAGGCTGGAACCGTGAATACCTCAACCAACGATCCCTCGGGGCTTCAAATGTCCCTCCCGGCTCGGGCCGAGAACGTGGCCGTGGTCAGGCATGCGCTCGCCGGTCTGGCCGAACGGCTGGGAATGGACGAGGCGTCTCTTGCCGACCTGAAGACGGTCGTGACCGAGGCCTGCATGAACGTGGTCGTTCACGCTTACGCCGGCAGCGAGCCCGGTCCGCTCGAGGTGGAGGCCGAGAGCGATCTCAACGGTCTGACTGTGGTGATCCGTGACCACGGCACCGGGATCCGCCCCCGGCCCGACGTCGAGCGGCCGAGCCTGCGCATCGGCCTCACCCTGATCGCCGCCCTCTCCAGCAGCTTCGAGATCAAGGGCGGGGCGGACAAAGGCACCGAGATCCGGATGCACCTGCCGCTGCAAGCGCGGGAGGAAGGCGCCCCCGCCGGCTCGACCTTCAACGTCACCGCCGACGAGGAGACCCGGATCCGGGTCGGGCCGCCCGAGATCGTCGGCCCTGTCCTCAGTCGCGCCCTCTCGGCTCTGGCCGCACGACAAGACATCAGCGTCGACCGGCTCTCGGACACGATGCTGCTCAGCGACGCGATCTCCGCCCGTGCACCCCAGGGCTTCACCGACGGGCACGTCTCGCTCAGCATCGCCGAGCTGCCCGAAGGCATCGAGCTCAAGGTCGGACCGATGACCCACGGCGGCGCGGAGCGCTTGCGGGAAAGCTTCGAGTTGCCCGAGGTCGGCGGCTCACTGGAGAAGCTCACGGACGAGCTGCGGATCGAGGACGGCGCCGAAGGCGAGTACCTCGTCGTCGCCATCTCCTCCTTCTCGAAGAACTAGCTAGGAG
>JALYWY010000072.1 GCA_030852475.1 Actinomycetota bacterium
GTTGAGGCGTTTCACCCCTGCGCCCATCCCGAGCCGGAAGCGCCCGCCCGACATCTCATCGACGTCGAGGGCGCTGATCGCGTGGATGAAGGGGCTGCGGGTGAAGGCCCAGACGATCCCGGTCGCGACGCCGATCCGCTCCGTCTTCGCCGCCAGGTAGGCGGCCTGGGTGACGGCGCTGCGGAACAGCTCCGGCGCCCAGACGCACTCCACACCCGCCGCCTCGGCTCGCAGCGTCTCCGCCTCGAGGTCGGGAACCGAGGTGCCGATCGCGGCGACGGAGATGCGGTCGAGGGCACCCACGTCGCCTCCTGCGTCAGGCGCTCGCCGGGGCGGTCTCGCCAGCGAGCACGGCCTCGGCCACCCGCTCGCGGTGCCACTTGGCGTCGCCGAACGTCGCCGCGTTGGCGCGCCCGCGCTTGAGGAAGAAGTGGAGGTCGTGCTCCCAGGTGAAGCCGATCCCACCGTGCACCTGGATCGCCATGTCGGGCACGCGCCAGCCGGCGTCGGAGGCGTAGGCCTTGGCCATCGAGGCCGCCAGCGGCAGCGACTCCGGCTCGGCGTCGGCGGCCCAAGCGGCCCCGTAGACGGCGGAGCGGGAGTTCTCCGTCTCCAGCAGCATCTGCGCGCAGCGGTGGGAGACGGCCTGGTAGGCGCCGATCGGGCGTCCGAACTGCTGGCGGTCTTTGGCGTACTCGACCGACATCTCCAGCGACCGCTGGGCGACGCCGGTCGACTCGGCCGCAAGCGCCACGCAGGCGCGGAGGAAGACCGGCAGGTAGTCGGCAGCCTGGCCGGGAAGAGAAGCCTCGGGCGCGACCCGGACTCCGTCGAAACGCACCGACGAGAGGCGCCGCGTCAGGTCGATCGACTCCTCCGGAACGACGGTGACGCCCTCGGCATCCCTCTCGACGACGTGACGGCGCCCGTCGGTGGTGCCGACGAGGAAGAAGTCGGCGCTCGCGGCGTCCATCACCAGCACCTTCTCGCCGTTGAGGACGACGCCGTCGCCATCGCTCTCGGCGACCATCGAGAACTTCATCGGCTCGGCCGAATCGCCGGCGTCGATCAGCGCCGGCGCGCCGCGCAGCTCGCCCGCCGCCAGCGGCCGCAGGTAGCGCTCGCGCTGCTCGTCGGAGCCGCCGTGGGTCAGCGCCAGTCCGACGATCGTGTTCGAGAGCAGCGGCGAAGGCGCCAGCGCGTAGCCCATCTCCTCGAACAGGACCGCGAGATCGACGATCCCGAGGCCCTGGCCGCCCCACTCCTCCGGCAGCGCCAGGCCGGCCCAGCCGAGCTCGGCCATCTCCCTCCAGCCGCTCTCGTCGAAACCACTCTCGCTGGCTGCGATCTCGCGGATCCGCTCCGATTTGAAGCGCGAGGCGAGGAAGTCGTGGGCGGTCGATTTGATCGCCTGCTGCTCGTCGGTGAGGTCGAAGTACATTCGTCAAACGCTCCCGCTGCCGTAAAACGCTCCCGCCGCCATAAAGCTCGCCTACCGCAGCCTCGGCAGGCCGAGCACCCGCTCGGCGATGATGTTTTTCAAGATGTCAGTCGTGCCGCCCTCGATCGAGTTGGCGCGCGAGCGGAGGAAGCCGTACTGCCAGGCGCCGCCGGAGACCGCGTGCTCGGAGCCCCGCATCAGCACCGAGTAGGCGCCCTCGATCTCCAGCGCCAGCTCGGTCAGAGCCTGGTTGATGTCCGCCCACTGCCACTTCCCCAGCGATCCCTCGGGACCGGGGATGCCCGACTGCATCGTCTTGGTCAGGCCGCGGTAGGCGTTGAGGCGCATCGTCTCCACCTCGATGTGGAGCTGCGCGATCCGCTGGCGGAAGTAGGGGTCATCGGCCGCGGTGCCACCGCTGGCCGGCGTTTCCTTCGCCAGCTTCGAGAGGCGGCCGAGGCTGTTTTGGATCTGCGAGATCGCCCCGAAGGCGAGCCCGGCGCGCTCGTTCATCAGCGTCGTGATCGCCACCGCCCAGCCGTTGCCGACGCCGCCGACGACGTTCTCGTCGGGCACCCGCGCCTCCTCGAAGAAGACCTCGTTGAACTCGCCCTCGCCGGTGATCTGGACCAGCGGCCGCGTCTGCACCCCCTCCTGTTTCATGTCCATCAGGAAGTAGGTGAGGCCCTGGTGCTTGGGCGCGTCGGGGTCGGTGCGGGCGACCAGCATGCACCACTTCGCGTACTGGGCGAAGGTGGTCCAGACCTTCTGGCCGGTCACCACCCATTCGTCGCCGTCCTTGACCGCACGCGTCTTCAGCGAGGCGAGGTCGGAGCCCGACTCGGGCTCCGAGAACCCCTGGCACCAGATCTCCTCGCCGGTGAGGATCGGCTCCAGGTAGCGCGCCTTCTGCGCCTCGGTCCCGTGGGCGATGACGACCGGGCCGCCCATCGCCAGCCCGAGGACGTTCGCCGGGCTCGGGGCTTCCTGCCGCGTCGCCTCGGCGGCGAAGATCGCCTGCTCGATCATCGTCGCGCCGCGGCCGCCGTACTCCTGCGGCCAGGAGATCCCGGCCCAGCCGGCCTCGTGCAGCTTCAGCTGCCACTCGCGCCGGAAGGCCATCACCTCGTCGAGGCCGGCCTCGGGCTCGGGACCCGGATGGTTCTCCTGCAGCCAGGAGCGAACCTCGTCGCGGAACTCCTCCTCCGATGGCGACAGCGTCAGGTCCATCGAGGGAGCAGCATATAGAGCCCGTCTGGCCGGCTGGCCAGGGTCAACGGATCAAGGCTGGCCGCAGAGCCAGGGGCCGTAGGCGGTGGTGGTGCGGTAGCTCGCTTCCCAGTAGTCGGGCAGCGGCTTGGCGTTGGGC
>JALYWY010000075.1 GCA_030852475.1 Actinomycetota bacterium
TTGATCTTCAGGGCGCCGCCGATCCAGGCACGGGCGCCGCCGATGCGGCCGCCGCGGCGCAGGTACTCGAGGGTGTCGATCGCGAACCACATCTTCAGGTCGTTGCGGGTCTCCTCCGCCTGGGCGAGCGTTCCCTGCGCATCTGCCCCCGCCGCCGCGGCCGTCGCCGCCCCCAGCGCGCACAGGCCCATGCCGCCGGCGGCGGAGCGCGAGTCCATCAAGTGCAGCCGCTCGCCCCCCTTGTCTTCCTCGATCAGCCGCTCGCGAGCTTGCCCCGCTGCCTCGAAGGTGCCGGAGATGCCGGCCGAGATGTGGATCGAGACGACTTCCTTGCCTTCGGCGAGCAGCGGTTCGTAGACGGCGAGGAAGTCGCCGATCGAGGGCTGCGAGGTAGTCGCGCCGCTTTCCGAGGCGCGCAGGCGCTCGTAGAACTCGTCGAAGTCGGCGATCTCCGACTCCCGCTCCTGCTCGCCGTCGACTGAGACGTAGAGGCTGATCGTCTTGATGTCCCGCTCCGCCACCAGGTCGGCGGGGAGGTAGGCGGTCGTGTCGCAGACGACCGCGGTCTCGGCAGGCGAGCTCACAGCGCTGAGTCTAGTCGCGCAAGCCTCTCGAACCGCCGACGCATATCGCTACACTTTGTGAAGTGACTGATACGCCCCAAGCAGCCATCACCCTCAGCGACAAGGCCGTCGAGAAGATCGGCGAGCTCCTCGGCTCCCAGCCCGACGGCGTCGAGCAGGCCCTGCGGGTCGCGGTTCGCGGCGGCGGCTGCTCCGGCTTCCAGTACGCGCTCGCCTTCGACAAGGCCAAGGAGGACGACCACGTCTTCGAGGTCGACGGCGTCGCCGTCGTCGTCGACAAGGTCAGCATGCAGTTCGTCTTCGGCTCGGAGGTCGACTACGTCGAAGGCCTCCAGGGCGCCGGCTTCCAGGTCAACAACCCGAACGTGGTTGCGGCCTGCGGTTGCGGCTCGTCTTTCCAGGTGAAAGAGGACGCAGCCGAACAGGCCGCGGCCGTCTAAGCGCCTAACCAGCGGTCTTTATTCGATCTGAAGCGGCGGCGACTGTTGCGGCGCGGTCTGCTGCTGCGCCTGCGGGGCCTGGGCGTTCTCCGGCTGCTCGACGCCGAGGGCCTCGGCCAGCTCGCCGGACTCGAACATCTCCTCGACGATGTCGCAGCCACCGAGCAGCTCGCCGTTGACATAGAGCTGCGGGAAGGTTTGCCAGTCGGCGATCTCGGCCGTCACTTCGCGCAGCGGCTGCAGCGCGGGGAGTACGTCGATCGCGCCGTAGTCGACGTCGACCTGGTCGAGCACCTGCACGACCCGCATCGAGAAGCCGCAGCGCGGCATGTCCGGGGTCCCTTTCATGAACAGCAGGACCGGGTTGGCGGCGATCAGCTCTTCGATTTTGGACTTCAGCTCTGGGTCGGCCATGAGAGGCATTGTAGGGAGGCGCCTCGGCCGGCTCAGATCTGAGTGACGATCAGTCCGGCGAGCCCCATGAACCCGGTGGCAATGATCACCACCAGCCCGATGAATGCTTGAAGCATCGAGTGCTGAAGAGAGTCGATTCGGCCGGTGAGGCGCTTATCCATCTCGGTGACGCGCCCGTTCAGCTCGTCGAGCCGCGAATCGGTCCAAGTGGATCTCATTGCCTCCATGCCTCCAGGCTAGAAGAAAAGTCCTCACGTGTGGCGCACGGAAGTGTAACTTTTTGTCCGCGGAAATGCGGAACGACCGAGATTCAGCCTGGAACGCCGGTCTTCACCGACAGCGCGTGGATCGTGCCGTCGTCGAAGCGCTCTTTGACCGCGGCCTTAACCAGCCGGTGCTGGTCGATCCGGGAGAGGCCCTCGAACTGGGGAGCGCTGACCGTCGCCCGCAGGTGGTCGCCGGTGCCGGTTTCGTCGATCACCTCGACCGTGGCGCCCGGGAGGGCCGCCTCGATCATCCCCTTCAGCTCGGCCAGGTCGGCGGCCACGGATCAGCCGCTGACGCGCTCGCCGACGGTCTCGAGCATCTCCTCGACCCGGACGAACTTGACCCG
>JALYWY010000285.1 GCA_030852475.1 Actinomycetota bacterium
GGGCGAGGACGCCGCGGACCTCGCGGACCATCGTGTCGGTCATCGGGTGGTCGGCCTTGTTGACGACGATCACGTCGGGGATCTCCATCACCCCCGCCTTCAGCGCCTGGATCGAGTCGCCGGAGCCGGGCATCAGCGCCAGCACGATCGTGTCGGCGTGATCGACGATGTCGATCTCCGCCTGGCCGACGCCGACGGTCTCGATCAGGACGTCGTCTTTGCCGGCGGCGTCCATGATCAGCGCCACCTGCAACGCCGCCTCCGAGAGGCCGCCGAGGGCGCCGCGCGAGGCCATCGAGCGGATGAAGACGCCGGGGTCGAGGAAGTGGTCGGTGAGGCGAATCCGGTCGCCGAGCAGGGCGCCGCGGGTGAAGGGGCTGGAGGGGTCGATCGAGAGCACCGCGACCTCGCGCTCGGCTTTGCGCAGCTCTCCGGTCAGAGCCCCGATCAGGGTGCTCTTGCCCACTCCCGGAGGACCGGTGAAGCCGATGATGCGGGCGTTGCCGGTACGCGGGTAAACCTCACGCACGAGCTCCCAGCCGGTGGGGTCGTCGGACTCGATCAGGGTGATCGCCCGCGCCAGCGCTCGCTTTTCGCCAGCGACGAGGCGCTCGGCAAGCGGGGCGGTTTTGGCGACGTCAGCCAAGGCCGGGCAGTCTAGAGTTGCCCCGCCGTGCTCCGCTTCCTGGCCCGCAACCGGATGCTGACGCCGCGTTACGCGCGGCTCCTCTGGCGCTACCTCTGGCGCCGCCTGTTGACGCCCGCCGGCTGGCGCTGGCGCTCCGATGGCCCCTTCTTCCTCGGCAGGCGGCTGGAACTGAAGATCGAGCCGCGAGGAGAGATCCGCTTTGGCCGCTTCACCTGGATCGGCGACGGGACGAAGATCCGCTGCCACGAGGGATTCGTCGAGATCGGCGAGAAGACGGTGATGGGACAGGAGTGCACGATCTCCGCCTACCAGCATGTGCGGATCGGCAGTGAGTGCGTGATCGCCGACCGGGCGATGTTCATCGACTTCGACCACGGGATCGTCGAGGTCGAGCGACCGATCCGGCGGCAGGGCATCTACAAGCGCGACGTCGAGGTCGGCAACAACGTCTGGATCGGCTACGGCGCCTGCATCCTCCGCGGCGTCAGCGTCGGCGACAACTCGGTGATCGGCACCAACTCGGTCGTCACCAAGGACGTCCCCGCCAACGCCGTCGTCGGCGGCATCCCCGCCCGGATCATCCGCATGCGCGAGGCGCCGCGGGAGCTGCGCTGGGAGCGGCCGGTCGAACCGGACCCGCACGCATGGACGACGCTGCAGCCGCCCGAGCTCGCCGGGCACGACGAGTAGCGAGCGGCCGCCACGGGTAGTCCCGGGGCATGCCCGACGAAGAGAAGCTCGACGAGAAAAAGGCGGTAGAGCGCCTCAACGCCGCGCTGGAACTGCAGTACCGCTCCGCCCTGCAGTACTCGATCGTCGCCTCCAGGTTGACCGGAATCGAGGCGCAGGCGCTGGGATCGAAGCTGACCGAGTTCGGCGACTCCGAGCTGGCCGACGTGCGCCGGCTGATCGAAAAGATCGTCTCCTTCGGGGGAAAACCGACGACGGACGTGGCGAAGCTGAGCTTCGACAAAACCGTCAAAGGCGCGATCGAAACGCTGGTCGAAGGCGAGGAAGCAGCGGTCGAAGCGCTGCAGGAAGCGATCGAGCCGACCGGGCGAGACGGCCGCTCCGAGGCGCTCGAGCACCTGATGGAGCACCTGATCCTGCGCAAGCAGCACCAGGTCGACTTCCTCAACCGCGCGGCCTCCTAGACAGGCAGCGAAGTTCTTTGTCTGCAAGAAGTCTGTCAGCTTTGAAATGTACTGTCTGGCCGACAATGAGATCCCGGCGAAGAGTTGCCTGCATGGCCCCCGACGGAAGACTGCGATCGGAGGAGGTAGCGGTCCAGTTCGGGCGCAACCTCTTCCGCTGCCGCCGCCGCGCTGCGATGTCGCAGGAAGAACTCGGCGGGCTTGCCGGGCTGCACCGGACCGAGATCGGGATGCTCGAGCAGGGGACCCGCCTGGCTCGCGTCGACACGCTGATGAAGCTGGCGGGGGCGCTCTCGATCTCCCCCATCGAGCTGCTCGAGGGGATCCAGTGGTTCCCCGGCAGCAGCAACGAGGGCAGCTTCAGCGTCAGCGAGCGGACCCTCGCCCGCCGCCGCGGAGAGGCCTAAGAGAGCTTCGCGCCGGCCAGCTCGGCGTAGACGGCCGCCGTCTGCTCGGCGACGTCGCCCCAGTCGAAGCGGCGCAGGTGCTCGTAGGCTTCGGCGACGAGGCGGCGGCCGAGCTCGTCGTCGGAGAGGACGCGGATCGCCACCTCCGCCAGCGCTTCGGGGTCGTGGGCGCGAAAGCGCAGACCGGCCTCCTCGTGCGGGACGACCTCGCGTAGGCCGCCGGTGTCGGCGACGATGCAGGGGCAGCCGGAAGCCATCGCCTCCAGCGCCACCAGGCCGAAGGGCTCGTAGATCGAAGGCACCACGGTGAGGTCGGCGATCCGGTAGAGCGAGTGGAGGACGTCGTCGCCGATCCAGCCGAGGAAGGTGCCGTGGTCCATCAGCCCCAGCTCCTCGGCCTGGCGCTTCAGCTCGGCCTCGTGGGTGCCGGAGCCGGCGACCAGGAAGCGCGTGCCCGGCGCCTCTTCGATCACCCGCGGCATCGCCTCCAGCGCCAGCTGGAAGCCCTTCTCGTAGACCAGCCGGCCGATCAGCAGGACCAGCTTCTCCTCCGATGTGGCGAACTCGGAGCGCAGCCGCGCCAGGTCCTCGGCCGGCTGCTCGGGAAGGTCGTCGGGATCGATCCCGTTCGGGATCACGGTGATCCGCCCCTCCTCGACGCCGAAGATGTCGGCGACCTGTTCGCGCATGTAGTGGGAGCAGGTGATGACGCGGTGCGAGCGGTTGGTGATCCAGCGCTCGACCCCGTGGATGTAGGTCTGGGGGTGCTTGTCGACCCAGCCCTGGTGGCGGCCGTACTCGGTGGCGTG
>JALYWY010000091.1 GCA_030852475.1 Actinomycetota bacterium
CCCCGGTCGACATCGGCCTCCGCTACACCGTCCTCGAAAAAGGACAGGCCGACCTCTCGATCCTCTTCACCACCGACCCGCAGCTGTCGGCGGAGAGCGACAAATTCGTCATCCTCGAAGACGACAAAGAAGTCTTCCCTGCCGGCAACGTGATCTTCGTGACCAAGAAATCGGTTGCCGAAGAAGCCGGGCCCGACTTCGAAAAAACCATCCTGCAGGTGCAGGAAGGCCTCGACCTGAAAGTGATGCAGGAGCTTGACGCTCGGGTCGAACTCGAAAAAGAAACGCCGAAAGAGGCCGCCAAGGCCTACCTCGAATCGGCGGGGTACATCGGCAGCTAAGGACTAAAAGCGTTCCCGGGGAGGGTGCTGATGCCCCTTCCCCGGGAATTGCGCGGCACGCGGCTTTGCCGGTAGAGGGGCCCGGCAGACGCTGTATTTCGCGAGACCGCGAGAAACCGCGATATAGGCGGGTTTTCGCGGACTCGGTGAATTGCGGTGCGTGTTGAGAGGGTCCGGTCGCCCTCCGCGGGAATGTTCGC
Source organism: Actinomycetota bacterium (assembly GCA_030852475.1). Lineage (GTDB taxonomy): Bacteria > Actinomycetota > Thermoleophilia > Solirubrobacterales > 70-9 > VAYN01. The sequence continues at coordinate 542 of JALYWY010000091.1, forward strand.
GAAGCGGCGATATGCAATCTGATGTCCTGCCCGCCATAGGCGGGCAGCATCTGACCGGAGCAAGCCCCGAAGGGGCGCGACCCAATTCCCGCGGAGGGCGACCGGACCCTCTACGCCACAGCGTGCTCTCCGGTAGCTGCCTCTCGGCGGCCCTGGATTCGGTTGAAGCTCATGTGAGCTGCCCACGCCGCGATCAGGCCTCCGGCGCCGGCTAGGACCAGGGCTGCCCGCGGGTCGTAGGTCTGGGCGAGCCAGCCGGTGAGGGGGGCGCCGATGGGGGTCGAGCCGAGGAAGACGACGGAGTAGAGGGCCATCACGCGACCTCGCATCTCCGGCGTTACCGCCAGCTGGAGGGTTGAGTTGATCGTCGCCGCGAAGGTGACCGCGGCGGCGCCGAGCAGGGCGAGCACCACGATCTCGAGCGCGAGGCTGGGCATCGCCGCCGCCAGCAAGGCCGAGAGGCCGAAGGCGAGCGCGCCGCCGGCGATCAGGCGCGGACCGGTGCGGCCGCGGTGGCCGTTGACGAGGGCGCCGGCGATCGAGCCGACCGCCATCGCCGAGACGAGGCTGGCGTAGGTCATCGCGCCCGACTCGAAGCTGAATTTGGCGAGCAGCGGCAGGACGACCTGGAAGTTGAAGCCGAGCGTCCCGACCAGGCCCATCAGCGCCAGCGGCACCAGCAGCTCGGGGGTGCGGAGGACGTAGCGCAGGGCGGCGCGGATCGCCCCCCGCTCCCGCTCGGCGACCGGCGCGGCGTGCAGGCGGCCCGGGTCCATCCCTCGGAGGGCAAGGATCATCGCCACGAAGGTGAGCGCGTTGAGGCCGAAGCAGGCGACGACGCCGACAGTGGCGATCAACACTCCCGCCACCGCGGGCCCGACGATCCGCGCCGCCTGGACGATGACGCTGTTGAGGCTGACCGCGTTGACGACCCGGTCGGGACCGACCATCTCGATCACGAAGCTCTGCCGGGTCGGGTTGTCGACGGCGTTCAGGGTGCCGAAGGCGAGAACCGCGAGGTAGACCATCCACGGCGTCACCACCCCGGTGGCAGTTACCGCGAAGAGGCCGAGCGCCGGGATCATCATCAGCGCCTGCGTCGTGACCAGCAGGCGCCGCTTGGGGAAGCGGTCGGCGAGCAGTCCGCCCCAGGCGCCGATCAGCAGCATCGGCAGGAACTGCAGCGCGGTGGTGAGGCCGACGGCGACGCCGCTGTCGGTGAGGCTGAGGACGACCCAGATCGCCGCCACGGTCTGCATCCAGGTCCCCGAGAGGGAGATCAGCTGGCCGACGAAGAAGCGACGGTAGTTGGGAACCTCCAGCGAGTTGAACGAGTGGCGGATCGCGGCCGTCAAGACCGCTCTCCCTCCCGCATCCGCTCGAGGATCTCGGCCGCCCGCTCGAGCGTGTCCACTTCCTCGGGGGAGAGGTCGCGCATCCGCCGCGCCAGGTAGGCGTTCTTGCGGCTGCGCAGGCGCCGCAGCCGCTCGCGGCCGGCGCCGTTGATGCTGACCAGGGCGCTGCGGCCGTCCGCCGGGTCGGGGGCGCGATCGATCAGCCCCTCGCGTTCGAGGCAGCCGAGCGTGCGGGTGATCGTCGGCCGTTTGACCCGCTCGATCTCGGCGATCTCGCTGGGGGTCATCGGGCCGTGGCGCTCGATCGTCGCCAGCGCCGCAACCGAGGTCGGGGTCAGGCCGGTGGTCTCCGCCGCCGCCTCCTGGCGCAGCCGCCTGGCGGTGCGGACGATCGCCGTGCGCAGGTGCGCGGCGCGCTCGCTGAGGGGGATGTCGACTTGTCTCGTCATCTAATTAGCTCTGATAATTAGTTTAGCAAACCAGTTTCCGGACTAGGCTCTCTTCATGGCGGTCAAGGCAGGCGAGTACGACGTGGCGATCGTCGGCGCCAGCCTCTCCGGGTGCACCGCGGCGATCCTCCTCGGCCGCCTCGGGGCGAGGGTGGCCCTGATCGAGAAGAGCCCGGACCCGAAGGCCTTCAAGCGCGTCTGCTCCCACTACATCCAGTCGTCGGCGATACCGACGCTCGAACGCCTCGGCCTCTACGAGCCGATCCTCGAGGCCGGCGGAGTCCTGTCCCGCTTCCACGCCTGGACGGAGTGGGGCTGGATCGAACCGACGGAGAAGCGGAGCGCCTACTCCCTCAACCTGCGCCGCGAGCTGCTCGATCCGATCGTGCGAGAGGCGGCTGCCGGGCAACCCGGCGTCGATCTCCTGCTGGGGCGGACGGCCGAGCGCCTGATCCAGGAGGACCGGAGCTTCCGCGGCGTCCTCGTGCGCGACCGGGAGGGGAGCCGGCGGGAGATCCGAGCGCGGCTGACCATCGGCGCCGACGGCCGCGACTCCCGCGTCGCCGCGATGGCGAAGGTCAAGGACAGGACCCTCCCCCACAACCGCCTCGCCTACGGGAGCTATTTCGAAGGACCGATGCCGAAGTTCGCCCCTGACGCCGCTGCCTGGCTCCTCGATCCCGACATGACCGGGGCCTTCCCCACCGACGACGGTCGCGTCTTCTACGTCGTGATGACGAACAAGGAGCGGGCAGCCGAGTTCAAACAGGACCCCGAGCGGATGCTGGTCGAATACGTCTCCGCCGTCCCCGAGCCACCGCCGATCCGGGAGAGTCGCTGCGTCGGCCCCGTGATCGGCAAGGTCGAGATGCCGAACCGGATTCGAGGTCCGATCGCCCCCGGGCTGGCGCTGATCGGCGACGCCGCCCTCGCCACCGATCCCCTCTTCGGCGTCGGCTGCGGCTTCGCTTTCCAGTCCGGCGAATGGCTCGCGGACAGCGTCTCCCCCTGGCTGCGTGGCCTCGAGTCCCAGGAGAGCGCCTTGCGCCGGTACCGCCGCCGTCACCGGCGTCAGCTGCGCATGCACGCCTTTCTCATCAACGACTACGCCACCGGCCGCAAGTTCACGCCCGGCGAGCGACTGATGATGGCCACCGCCGCCCAGGACCCCAGGGCCGCCGAGATCATGGAGGAGATGAACACGAGGCGAACGACGCCGACTCGCCTGATGGCACCGTTGCTCGCAAGGACGCTGGTGACGCAGGGCCGCAGGCTGGTCGCCTAGGGACTCGGCGCAGCGCGCCTGAGCTCGTTGGCGAGCTCGATCGCCTCCAGCATCTTCCGGTGGTAGGCGATGCCTGCGAGCAGCGTGCGCACGGAACGATCGAAGCCCTCACCGCTACGCGCCAGCTCCAGATAGCCCTGCAGCTCCTCGAGCTTTTCCTCGTTCCAGGCGACGCGGGCGTCGTGCAGCTCGTCGGGGTCGGCGCCGGCGAAGAGTTTGAGGATCGCTTCGTCGCGCAGTTGCGGAGGCGATGCGGTCGGGTCGGTCGCCCACTCGGTCAGCACCTCTCGGCCGAGATCGGTCAG
>JALYWY010000116.1 GCA_030852475.1 Actinomycetota bacterium
GTGATCGGGTCGAGGAACTCGCAGCCGATCGGCAGCCCGGTGTCGAGCACCTCCAGCAGCAGTTTGCGGGCGATGCGCAGGCCGGCGTTGACGTCGCCGCTTTCGTCGAGGTGCGGGTCGTTGATCAACCCCTTCCAGCCGGTCGTCGTCCGCGGCTTCTCGAAGTAGACGCGCATCACCACCAGCAGCTCGTCGCGCAGCGTCTGCGCGGTCGCGCTCAGCTTCGTCGCGTACTCCATCGCCGCTTTCGGGTCGTGGACGCTGCACGGGCCGACCACGACCATCAGCCGCGGATCCTTGCCCTGCAGCACTTCGCGGACTTCTTCGCGTCCGCGCACCACCGCCTTCGCCCGCTCCTCGCCGAGCGCCAGCTCCGCGAGCAGCCGTTCCGGCGGTACCAGCTCGACGACTTTGCTGATCCGCTGATCGCGGACGCCGTCTCGTTTCGCCCCCTCCATGCCGATGAACATTTTGCCTTTGCCTTTCTCCAAACCCAACAAATCGTACTTTCTGGTCGCTCGCTGCCGGGGCCGGTCGGCGCGCACGCGACGCAAACATTGGACGGCGCCCGGCCGGAAGATGTGAAGTCTTCGGGCGGCGCGTCGCCGCCAGGCCGGACGCCTAGCTAAATCGCCAATAGGTGAGGTAGCCGCACGCGACGGCATTGGCTGGGAAGCCGGTCGCGGATGTCGGTTTGTCCAACCTCACGATGCAGGAGGTTGTATCACGGGTGCGGCTTTAGTCAAGTAATTCCGATAGGCCGCGCAGGAAGCGCTGGTTCTCCTCGGGAGTGCCGTAGCTGACGCGGATGTGGCCGGGGCCGCCGAGGGCCTTGCCGGGGCGGACCGCGATCTCGCGCTCGGCGAGGCCGGCCAGCACCGCGGCTTCGTCGGCATCGCCCAGGTCGACCCAGGAGAAGTTGGCGTGGGAGTCGGAGGTACGCAGGCCGAGCTCCCGCAGCCCCTCCTCGACCGTGAGCCGGGCGGCGACGACGTTCTCGACCCGGCGCAGGACGTCGTCCTGGTGCAGGATCGCCTCCGCCCCGGCCGCCTGGGCGAGGGCGTTGACGCTGAACGGCTGGCGGACGGCGTCTACCGCGGCGCGGAACTTCGGCGAGCCGATCGCGTAGCCGACCCGCAGCCCGGCGAGGCCGTAGCACTTGCTGAAGGTGCGGAGGACGACGAGGTTCGGGAAGTCGGCGAGCAGGTCGAGGGTGGCGTCGGGGTCGTCGTGGGCCTGGAACTCGACGTAGGCCTCGTCGAGGATCACCGTCACGTGGGCCGGGGTGCGCTCGCAGAAGGCGGCGATCTCGGCCGCCGGGATGTGCGTCGCGGTCGGGTTGTTGGGGTTGCAGACGATCAGCAGCTGGGTCGCCGCGGTCACCTCGGCCGCCATCGCGTCGAGGTCGTGGACGTCGCCCTCGGCGAGCGGCACGCGGATCTCGCGGGCGCCGGTCAGCGCCGGCAGGTACGGGTACATCGAGAAGGCCGGCCAGGCGTAGACGATCTCGGCCCCCGGCTCGCAGAGCGCCTCGGCGGCGGCGAGGAGGATCTCGCAGGAGCCGTTGCCGACGGCGACCCGGGCCGGCTCGGTCTCGTAGCGCTCGGCAAGGCGCCGGCGCAGCAGGGTCGCGTCGGGGTCCGGATAGCGGTGCATCGCCCCGGCCGCGTTCGCGATCGCCTCGACCACCTTGGGGTGCGGCGGGAAGGGCGACTCGTTGGAGGCGAGCTGGGCGATGTTGCCGGAGGCGATCGCCTCCGGAGCCTGGCCGGTCGGGACCCCGGCCTGGTATCCCGGCATGCGAGCGAGCTTCTCGGCGAAGGTGATCGTCATCGGCGACCGATTGTGACGGACGGCGTCCGAGCTGCCTACTGCGCCGCTTCGAGATCGCTGCGCAGCTTCTGCGCCTCGCCGACGTAGACGTGAGCGGGTTCGTGCCCGGCCGGCGCGTAGAAGTGCAGCATCACCCGGATCACCCGCGGCATCGAGCCGGGAACCGGAATCTCGCGGCAGCACATCAGCGGCACCGCTGTCAGGCCCAGGTCCCGCGCCGCCACCGCCGGAAACTCCGCGTCCAGGTCATCGGTGGTCGTAAATAGGCAGCTGACCATCGCCCCAGGCTCGAGCCCGTTGCGCTCGATCAGCTCCCGCATCAGCTCCTCGGTCGCGGCAAGGATCGCCCCCGCCTCGTTCGCCTCCGCCTGCGCGGCACCGCGCACCGCAAAGAGGCGCTGCTGGGGTGGCTCGTAGCGCCCGTGCTGCATGTCGCCATTTCGGCTCACGAACCGCCATCTTCCCAAACGAGGGGGGAGAAACCCACAGCGGTGCGCCTTATCACCGCATAGCAAGGAAAAGGAACACTGCTGTGGGACAGATGCTGGCTGCCTTGGCGGCTCGCCAGCATGGAGTGGTTTCGCGACCACAACTGCGGCAGCTGGGAATGAGCGACGCGGGGATTGACCGAGCCGCAGCGGCGGGACGACTGCATCGCGTCTTCCGTGGCGTCTATTCCGTCGGACATCGAAACGTTGACCAGCGGGCGCGATCGAAAGCCGCAAGCCTCGCCTGCGGTCCCGGCGCCGTCATCTCTCACCGAAGCGCGGCTGCGCTCCTGGGGCTGCTGGACAGAGGACCGGTCGTGATCGATGTGATCGCCCCTCCTTCTCGCGGTCGGAAAACCGACGGCATCCGCTTCCATCGCGTGCGGTCGCCGCGGCGCGACGAGGTGGGCACGGTCGCCGAGATCCCCTGCACCAGTCCGGCGCGGACGCTCGTTGACCTCGCGGGCGTGGTCGGCGACTGGACGCTGCGCAACTGCTTCGAGCGGGCGGCGCAGCGGAAGCTCCTCGACATCCCGGCGATCGAGGCATCTGTAGACCCGGGGCGACTCGGCATCAAATCCCTGCGGCGCCTCGTCGACGAATGGCGACGCGCCGCCCCCGTCGCCAAGAAGGGCCGCCTGAAAAGCCCGCTGGAGGCGAAGGTGCTGCCGCTGCTGCGCGATCTCCCCGCCCCGCTCCTCAACGCACCCGTTCAGATCGCCAACGGCCGCATCGAGGTCGACTTCCTCTGGCCCGACCAAAGATTCGTCCTCGAGGCCGACAGCCGCGACTTCCACGGCACCGCCGTCGCCTTCGAGCGGGATCGCTGGCGGGACCGGGAACTTCTCCGTGCCGGCTACACCGTCTTGCGAGTGACCTATAGACAGGCGGAACGGGAAGCCGAGGCGGTCGCGAACGCAATCGCCTCCCGAATCTCCAAGAGCGGCACGGGGTGAGGAGCAGAGTCCCCCTCCCACCC
>JALYWY010000134.1 GCA_030852475.1 Actinomycetota bacterium
AGACACCTCTCGCCAATGGCTCGAGGTTGAGTGTCTGGAGAGGGAGTTCCCGCCCCCTCTTCACTCCTTGCGGTCTTTAGCTGGCTTAGTACCCGTCGGGGTGGCGAGCTACGAAGGGCCCGCTTGCTTGCGCTTTGAGGGATTTGTGCCACCTTGGGCCGGTGCCGTTGGTCACTCCGGCGGTGTCCCAGCGGAGGCCGGCGATCACGGCGTAGGCGTGGCCACCGTTGGCGTAGACGGTGATCCAGCTGCCCTTGCCGGGGCTGCCCCAGCCCGCCAGTGAACCGGAGGGCATCGGGGTGTCGATCAGTCCGGCGCCGCGGAGGGCGAAGCTGACCGCTCCGGAGCAGTCGTAACCGCGGTCCCACCAGCGGGCGTGGCCGCCGCCGTAGACGTAGGGCTTGGTGCGGATCTTGTTCGCCGCGGCGATCACCTTCTTCACCGCCGCCGGCGCGTTCGCGGGCGGGATCGCCCGGCCGTTGACCAGCATCGCCTTGCCGGGAGGCCCGGTCGGCGTCGCTTCCGGCGCGGTCGAGGCGACCCCACCGGGGGTGTCGGCCCGGGCCGAGGCGGGTAGCAGTGCGAAGACCGCAACCAGGGTCAGAACCGCAAGGGAAATGCAAAGGGCGGGCGTTTTTCGGGCCGCCCCAAGGGCGTTCGTCATTCACTCCTCCTTCGTCGGCCGGCGGGGTTAGCTGACGGGCTGGCGCTGAAGGAGCCTGCGCCCCCACCTCTCGGTGGGCTCGCCCCGACTACTTGGTTCCCCCGCTCCCCGGCGCTCTTAGCCAGGGATTAGGCGTTTGTGTGCAGACCTTAACGTTGCAGGATGGCGGAAGTTTCGCCTGCCAGTGTGCGCTTGGTCACGCAGGGGCTACTGGACGACCGGGAGCGGCGTGCCGCCGATTGGCGGCGCTTCCGGGGCATCCGGCGTCGACTGCAGCATCGGCAGCTCCTGCGGCGTCGCCGCGACTATTCCCCGCGCCGCCTGGCGGATCGCCTGCGAGGCGGGCGCGTCGGGCTCGGCGATGACCAGCGGCGAGCCGCCGTCGGCGTGCTCGCGCAGCGGCTCGGAGAGCGGCACCTTGCCGAGCAGCGGCACGTCGAGTTCGTCGGAGAGCAGCTGCCCGCCGCCCTCGCCGAAGATCGTGAAGCGCTCGCCGTCGGGCGTCGTGAAGCCGGACATGTTCTCGATCACGCCGAGGATCTCCAAGTCGAATTTCATCGCCATCTCGGCGCCGCGCCGGGCCACCGACTGCGCCGCCGGCTGCGGCGTCGTCACGACGACGAACTTGGCCTGCGGCAGAAGCTGGGCGAGCGTCATCGAGACGTCCCCGGTCCCAGGCGGCAGGTCCAGCAGCAGGTACTCGAGGTCGTCCCAGGCGACGTCCTCGAGGAACTGCTGGATCGCCTTGTGCAGCATCGGGCCGCGCCAGACGACGGCGGAGTTCTCCTCGACGAAGAAGCCGATCGACATCACCTTGACCCCGCTGGGCGAGTCAAGCGGCAGGATCTTCCGCTCGCCGTTGACCTCGGGTTTGCGGTTGACCCCGAGCATGCGCGGGATCGAGTAGCCGTAGACGTCGCAGTCGAGCGCCCCGGCCGAGTGGCCTTCGGCGGTCAGCGCCGCGGCCAGGTTGGCGGTCATCGTCGACTTGCCGACCCCGCCCTTGCCGGAGGAGACGCAGATCACGTTCTTCACCTTCGCCAGCGCCCCCTGCGGCAGTTTGTTGCGTCCGAGCGTCTGCTGGAGGTTGCCTTTCTCCTCGTCGGAGAGGACGTCGAAGCCGACCGCGACCTCGGTCACCCCTTCCAGCTGGGAGACGTTCTGGGCGACGGCCTGTTCGAAGTGGGAGCGGATCGGGCAGCCGGCGGTGGTCAGCGAGACCACGACCTCGACCCGGCCGCTCTCTTTGACCTCGATCGAGCGGACCATGCCCAGCTCGACGATTGAGCGCCGCAGCTCGGGGTCGATGACGGCGCGAAGCTTCTCGGTGATCTGATCTTTGTTGGGAAGAGGCATTGGGTCGATTCTCGCAAAGGCGCTCGCTCGGGAGATTTGCGGGGGGAGAGTTTGGCGCCGTCGCTCCTTAGTGCTCTGCAACGCAAGCGAGCGAAGGAGGAGCAATGGCTGGAACGAGATGGGCGCTGGGACGGATGCTGGCGCTGGGGGTGCTGCTGGCGCTGAGCGTGCTGCTGTTGGGCGCCTCGAAGGCGGATGCCGGGAAGTATGCGGTCGCCCAGTGCGGCTGGTACGTCGGCGCCGACGCCGGCTGGGCCGACACGACCGGCGGCGCCAAGTTCCGCCCCGACGCCTACTGCGTGCCGCCACCCGGCGCCGATCCCTTCGCCGGCGCCCACCTGAAGAGCTTCACCCGCGACGGCCAGGGGACCGTCTCCGGCACCCGCTTCGCCGGCTGGCGCTGGAGCGCGGCTTCCGGGACCAAGATCATGGCCGTGCGCGGGCACTGGTGGCACGCCCTGCACGACGGCATGGAGCAGCGCCTCGGCGCCGTCAACTGGGGCGGCGGGTTCGAACCCTTCCTGCAGGCGTCGACCACCGACACCACCCCGCGCGAATTCAGCCGCGGCTTCCCGATCGGCGCCGCCGCCTTCGAAGACCGGTTGCTCTGCGCCCGCGCCGAGACCAAGTGGTGCTCGCTGGAGCGCGGCTCCTGGTCAGGCCTGCGGGCGTTGACGCTGACGATCGAAGACCCCGCGGCCCCGATCAGGGTCGGGTTCTTCGGCGGCGACCTGGTGGCGGGCGGCTGGCGCCGGGGCCTCCAGGGCGCGGCGGCGACGGCGAGCGACGAGGGGGCGGGAATCCGCTTCGGAGAAACGCTGCTGGACGGAGCGAGGGTGGGCCTGACCGAGTACCCCTGCGAGAAAGCCCTGGTCGGCGGTGAGTGGAGGGCGACCCGGATGCGGCCCTGCCTGACCACCGTCTCGACCACCCACAACGTCTCGACCAACGCCTTCAGCGACGGGCCGCACACCCTCGTCCACTGCGCGACCGACTTCGCCGCGAACAGCAGCTGCGGCCAGCCCCGCACCGTCCTCATCGACAACAACCCGCCGGCACACCCGCGCGCGGTCGCCCTAGCCGGCGGCGAGGGCTGGCGCCGCAGCAACGACTTCGACCTCAGCTGGGAGAACCCGGACCAGGGTCCCGCGAGCCCGATCGCCGGCGTCTCCTGGCGAATCGCCGGCTCGGCCGGGTTCGACACCGGCGCGAGGTTCGCCGCCGGCCGGGACCGTCGCTCCCTCGCCAACCTCACCGTCCCCGCCGCCGGCTCCTACGCGCTGCAGCTGTGGTTGCGCGACGAGGCGGGGAACGAGGCGCCGTCCTCGGCGGTGACGGTGCCGCTGCGCCTCGACGACGTCCGCCCGGCGGTCGGCTTCTCCGCCGAGGCGTCGGAGACGCACGTGAAGGCGGACGTCACCGACCCTCACTCCGGTCCCGCCTCGGGGCAGATCCTCTACCGCCGGGTCGACGCGGACGAGTGGACCGAGCTCCCGACCAAGCTGGCGCGCGGCAACGCTCCCGATCGCGCCCACCTGGTCGCCCCGATGCCGCAGCTCGGCTACGGCACCTTCGTCTTCCGCGTCGACGCCGCCGATGCGGCCGGCAACACCGTCTCGACGACCCTGCGGACCGACGGCACCCAGATGGCGGTCCGCAGGGTGCCGCCGCCGCACGTCCCCAGGTCTCCCGTCTCCAAACCGCCGCGGACGAAGGCGAGGCTCTTCGCCCGCCTCCACGGCGGCCGGGGCCGCGGCGACGCGCTCACCGTCCGCTTCGGCGCCCCCGCCCTCCTCAGCGGCCGCCTCGTCCGCGCCGACGGCGCCGGGGCCGGCGGCCGGGAGCTTCGTGTCGTTTCCCGTCCCTCGCAGGGTGCGCTCACCCCGAGGACGGTGCGGACGGTCAGGACGGGGGAGCGGGGTGGCTTCGAGCTGCAGCTTCCGCCGGGTCCCTCGCGGCGCCTCACCGTCAGCTTCCCCGGCGATGGCGGGCTGGAGCCGGCGAGCCGCCGGCCGCTGGAGCTGCGGGTGCGCGCGGGGATCTCGCTGCGGGCGGTTCCGCAGAGCCTGCGCACGGGTCAGGCGGTGCGGCTCAGCGGCGAGGTGAGGGGCAAGGGGGCGCCGATCCCGCGCCGCGGCAAGCTCGTCGCGATCCAGTACCTCGAGGAGGCGACCCGTCGCTGGCGGCCGGTGCTCGTCACCCGCAGCGACCACCACGGCCGCTTCCGAGCCCGGTACCGCTTCCGCTACGTGACCGGCCAGGCGGCGATCCGGTTGCGCGCAACCGCCCTGGCGGAGGAGCGCTGGCCTTACGTCCCGGGGTCATCGCCGCCGGTCACGGTTCGGGTCCGAGGCTGAGCTAGGGTTGGCCCATGTCGCAAGCAACCCTTCACACCAGCGCCGGGGCGATCGTGCTCGAGCTTCACGACGAGGACGCGCCGAAAACCGTCGAGAACTTCCGCAAGCTCGCCGCGGACGGGTTCTACGACCAGCTCGTCTTCCACCGGGTGATCCCGGACTTCATGATCCAGGGCGGTTGCCCGGAAGGCACCGGTCGCGGCGGTCCGGGTTACACCTTCGAGGACGAGATCAACGACCACAAAGTCGTGCGCGGGGCGCTGGCGATGGCCAACGCGGGACCGAACACCAACGGCTCCCAGTTCTTCATCGTCACCACCGGCGCCGCTCCCTGGCTCGACGGCAAGCACACCGTCTTCGGCGAGGTGATCGACGGGATGGACGTCGTCGACGCGATCGAGTCGACCCCGACCGACGCCTCCGACAAGCCGCTCGAGGCGCAGACGATCGAACGCGTCGAGCTCGACGAGAGCTAACCGCTGAGGACGATCAGGACGAAGAAGACGAGCACGACCTCGCTGACGATCCAGGAGTTCCGGTCCATCCAGTCGCGGGCCTTGGGAAGGAAGGCCTGCGCACGCTCGCCCATCCCCAGCACCAGCAACGCCGGCGCGGCGAGGAAGAGCAGCGTCAGGAAGATGAACGGCAGGGCGTGCAGGTAGGGATCCCCGTGGCTGGAGAGGTAGCCGCCGATGCTGACTGAGGTGACGAGGTCGCTGGGGAAGAAGCCGAGCAGGAGGAAGCCGAGGATCAGCGCCATTTTCGGCGAGGCGTCCTGCAGCTTGCCCATCCACTTCGGCGGTTCGCTCTCGTTCCGCTTCAGGTAGGTGCGGACGATCGCGAAGGCCAGCAGCGCGAGGACGACGTAGTCGACCGTGCTCAGCCCGGAGCCGCTGGATTCATCTTCACCGCCAGCCCCGTTGGTGAGCAGATAGGCGGCGCCGACGACCAGGGGGATCGAGATCGCCGCGCCGAGCACGTATGCGGCCGAGATTCGCCTCCACGAGGGGCTGGTGGCGAAGAAGAAGGCGCTGATGATCTGCGGCCCGGCGATCATCACGAAGGCCAGCGGCAGGATCTTGATCAAGTCCACGGCGAGACCCTCTCACAGAGCCCCGACGGGGGCGCGCCGCTCAAGATCGTGGCGAGGGCTGCAACAGCACCAGCGGGTCCTCGTCGATACGAGCGGCGATTCGCTCGACGCTTTGCAGCGTCAGGTTGCGCTCGCCGCGCTCGACGCTGCCCATGTAGGTGCGGTGTACGCCGAGGATCTCGGCGAACGCCTCTTGACTCAATCCGCGAGCGAGGCGGTGCGCCCGCAGGTTCTCACCGATCGTCCGCTGCAGGTGACCCTCCATCTGCGGAACGCTGCCGCTCCGCTACTTGAAGGTCTACAGACCAATAAGTAGCATCCTGGCGGTGAAATGGCGGAGGGGGTGGGATTCGAACCCACGAGACGCCGAAAGACGCCTAACGGCTTTCAAGGCCGCCGCATTCAACCGCTCTGCCACCCCTCCGAAAGTGCCGCGCCGAGAATGCTAGAGATCGAGCGCCGGGCTCGGGCCAGCTCGCACTGATTGGATTCGCCAATGCGCAGGCTGATCATCCTCGCCTCGGCGATGGTCTTCTTCGACGTCGCCTTCTTCGCGGCGATCGCTCCTCTGCTGCCGGAGTATGTGGACGAGCTCGGCCTGACGAAGGCGGAGGCGGGGATCCTCTCGGCCGCTTACGCGGCGGGCACGCTCCTCGGCGCGCTGCCGGCGGGGTACGTCGCCAGCCAGATGGGCCCGCGCCGCACGGTGATCGCCGGCCTGCTCACCCTCGGGGTCTCCAGCCTCCTCTTCGGTTTTGCGAATCAGATCGTGTTGCTCGATGCGGCCCGGTTCGTGCAGGGGATCGCGGGGGCGCTGATCTGGGCGGGGGCGCTCACCTGGCTGATCATGAGCGCTCCCGAGGAGAGGCGCGGCTCGGTCATCGGCACGGCGCTCGGCACCGCGGTGGCCGGGGCCCTGCTCGGCCCCGCCCTGGGCGCTATCGCCGGCGAGATCGGAACCGAGCTCGTGTTCAGCTCGGTTCTCCTGGTCACCGTCGCCCTCTCGCTGGCCGCGGCGCGCCTGCCGGAGACGAATAAGCCGGAGCGCCAGACGTGGGGCGATGCGATGGGGACGCTGGTCAGCCGACCAGTCCTCGAGTCGGCCCTGTTCGTCGCCGTGCCCTCGGTGATGTTCGGCGCGATCGAGGTGCTGGTGCCGCTGCGGATCGACGACCTCGGCGGCGGGCATCTGCTGATCGCCGGTGGCTTCATCCTCGGCGCCAGCCTCGAGGCGGCGCTGGCGCCGATCGCGGGCCGGCTTTCCGACCGGGTCGGGCGCCGGCTCCCGTACACGGTCGGGCTCTCGGTCTGCGCGGTGGCGATGGTGGTGATCGGCCTCGTGCCCGGCCTGGAGGAAGTCATCGGCGGGCTGGTCCTGACCTCGTTCGGTGCCGGACTCTGCTTCGCCCCTGCTTTGACCCTGATGTCCGACGTCGCCGAGTCGAGCAGCCTGCACCAGGGGTTCGCCGCCGGCCTCTCGAACATGGCCTGGGCATCGGGACAGGTGATCGGCGGTATCGGCGGCGGCGTCATCGCCGAGGTGACCGGCAACGCCGCCCCCAGCATCGCGATCGCCCTGCTGCTGGCGATCACCGTCCTCTACGCGTTCCGGACGATGCAGCCGAAGACGCGGCCCCGTCCGGCGACGAGCGTTCAGTAGGGCTCGCTAGGCTCGGGCGATGGCGAAGCGCAGCCGCACGGCGAGCGGCGAGTGGGTCAACTGGGCGGGCGACCAGTCCTGCCGTCCCGCTCAGATCGCCCGTCCGCGCAGCCGCGACGAGCTGGCGGAGGTGGTCGCCGCCGCCGCGGCTGCCGGGAAGAAGGTGCGGGTTCCCGGGTCCGGGCACTCCTTCACCGAGGCGGCGCTTACGGCGGAGACGATGGTCCACGTCGAGGCGCTGAGCGGGGTCATCGACGCGGACAGGGGGTCGGGACTGGTCCGGGTCGGCGGCGGCACCGTGCTCGCCGACCTGAACGAGGAGCTGGCCCGGCTGGGGCTGGCGCTGGAGAACATGGGCGACATCGACCGGCAGACGATCGCCGGCGCGATCTCCACCGGCACCCACGGGACCGGGGCGCGGCTGCGCAACATCTCGGCTCAGGTCGAGGGGGTGGAGCTGGTCCTCGCGGACGGCACGGTCCGGCACCTCAGCGCCGCCACCGACCCCGATCTGCTGCGGGCGGCGCGGGTCGGGCTGGGAGCGCTGGGGGCGATCTCGGCGGTGACGCTGCGCTGCGTTCCCGCCTTCAACCTGCTGCGGGTCGACTCGCCGCACCCGCGCGAGCAGGTGCTCGACTCGTTCGCCGAGCGGGCCGACGCGCACGAGCACTTCGAGTTCTTCACCTTCCCCTACGCGGATTCGGCCCTGGTGCTGGAGCGCAACCGGCAGGACGGGCCGCCGCGGCCGCGCGGACGCCGCGCCGCCTTCCTCAACGACGTGGTCCTGGAGAACTGGGCGCTGGAGGTGCTGGCCAGGACCGGAAAGACGGTGCCGAGCGCGATTCCGGCGCTCTCGCGCCTGGCTGGACGCCTCGCCTCCGGCAGTCGCACCAGCGACCGCAGCGACCGCGTCTTCGCCAACGAGCGGCGGGTCCGGTTCACGGAGATGGAGTACGGCGTGCCGCGCGAGAGCGGGCCGGAGGCGGTGCGGCGGGTGATCGAGTGGGTGCGCTCGAACGAGTACCCCGTCTTCTTCCCGATCGAGGTGCGCGTCGCCGCCGGCGACGACGCCTTCCTCAGCCCCTCCCACAAACGCGACACCGCCTACATCGCCGTCCACCAGTACCGCGGGATGGAGTGGCGCCCCTACTTCGAGGCGGTGGAGGAGATCATGGACGACTACGGCGGCCGCCCCCACTGGGGCAAGCGCCACTTCCAGACCGCGGCAACCCTGGCGCCGCGTTACCCGGCCTGGGCGGAGTTCCAGCGCGCCCGCGACACCTTGGACCCTGGCCGCACCTTCAGCAACGAGTACACCGAGCGCGTGCTCGGCCCCTGATTGCCGATGGGCCGATTTCACTCTCTATAGGAGTGTTTTTAGGCCCGTCGATCTAGAGGAAGGTCTTGCCCTCGCCGCGGTAGGTGGGGACCTCGTCGACGATCGCGTCGCCTTCGACCAGGTAGAGGGTGTCGAAGCGCTCGCAGAGCTCGCCGGCCTTGGCGTGGCGGAAGTAGGCGCGGTCGCCAACTCCGAGGTTCGCCGCGGCCGCTCCCAGCAGCGGCGTCTGCACCTCGCCCGCGCCCTCGTCGCCGTCGAGCTCGAGCCCTCCCGGCAACCAGGGGGACGGCAGCCGCGCCTCGTCGCCGGCGCCGGAGGCGAGGTAGCCGCCGCCGAGGGCGGTCGCCGTCCGGGGCGAGGGCTTGCGGACGACCGGCAGCGCGAACCCGGCCGCGGGGGTGAGGCGGAAGCGGCTGTAGTGGTCGAAGAGGGCCGGGGCGTAGAAGCCGGAGCCGGCGGTCACCTCGGTCACCGCCGGCTCGGCGGCGGTCAGCTCGAGGCTGCCGGTGCCGCCTCCGTTGACGATCTCCAGCTCGACGAATTCGCCGAGGGCGGAGACGATCGCCTTGCGCCGCTGCGCCAGCTCTTCCGCCGAGCGCTTCTGCATGAAGCGGATCGCGGCGCCACGCCGCCACTGCCCCGGCGGCTGGTCGCCGACGCCGGCGATCTGCCCCTCGTAGGCCATCAGCGCGTCCAGTTCGATCTGCGGCCGCTTTTCGATCTCCCGCGCCAGCGCCACCGCGTCCTCCACGGTGTGGATCGGCGAGCGCTTCGGCCCGACCTTGACCCGGCCGCCGAGCCACCACCAGCTGGCGTCGACGTCGATGCAGACCCGCAGCGGCGGCGCCCCCTTGCCCAGCACCGACTCGATCATCTTCAGGTGCTCGACGCAGTCGACCATCACGATCGGCGCCCCCTCGGGGTTGGCGGCCGAACGCAATGCCAGCTCCTCCAGCGCCCCCACGTCGGCGGTCGGGTAGGCGAGCAGCAGGTTCTCGAACCCCTGCTCGGCGAGCCACAGCGTCTCCGGCAGGGTGAAGGTCATCAGCCCCTGGAAGCGCGGGTCCCGCGCCAGGATCGCCCCCATCAGTGCCCGGCAGCGCAGCGACTTCGAAGCGACCCGGATCGGCTTCCCGCCCGCGCGCCCCAGCATCTCCTCCGCATTCGCCCACATCGCCTCCAGGTCGACGAACGCGAACGGCGCCTCGACCTCGGCGAAGACCCGCTCGTAGCGCTCATGCGACTGCTGGGGCGGGGCGGACACGGCGCCAGCCTACCCCCGCCATCCCCGGTTAGCTCCTACAATCGTTCGAGCGCGGCGCGCGCCGTGGAGAGGTGGCCGAGTGGCTGAAGGCACTCGCCTGCTAAGCGAGTAGGGGGCGCAAGCTCTCTCGAGGGTTCGAATCCCTCCCTCTCCGCTTTCGGTCAGGAGAGCAGGCCTTGCCGGACGAGGGCGGGAACGATGTCCTTGGCGACGATCGGGGAGAGGGGGAACTCCTTCCCAGCCGCCGCCCCGGTCAAAGCTGGTGACCTGGCCGGACATCTACAGTCCGAGCAATGAACGAGAGCAAGACCTCTGGCGCCCACGTCGGGCGGCGCACCAAGATCATCGCCACGGTCGGTCCGGCGAGCTGGGCGCCGGAGGTGCTGGAGCGGCTGGTCGCGGCCGGGGCCGATGTCTTCCGGCTCAACTTCTCCCACGCCGGGCGCGAGCGGCAGGCGGAGACGATCGGGCGAATCCGGGAGGCGGCCGAGCGGGTCGGGCGCGAGGTGGCGATCCTCGGCGACCTGCCGGGGCCGAAGCTGCGGATCGGCTCGCTGCACAACGACCGCGCCGAGCTGAAGACGGGGATGCACGTGACCCTGACTCCGGAGGAGGTCGAGGGCGACAGCGACACGATCCCGGTCTCCTGGGCGGGGGTGAGCGACCTCGAGGAGGACCAGCTCGTCTACCTGGCCGACGGCGCGATCCGGCTGCGGGTCGGCGATAAGGAGAACCAGGGCGTCGGCGCCGAGGTCGAGGTCGGCGGGACCCTCTCCTCGCACAAGGGGATGAACATCCCTGGCGGCGTCGACCTGCCGGCGACCACCGGCGTCGACCTCGACTGGGTCGAGTTCGCGGTAGAGAACGGCGTCGACCTGCTCGCGGTCTCCTTCGTCTCGAACGCCGCCGACCTGGACCCGGTCGCCAGGCGCCTGGAAGAGCTCGGCTCCCGCATCCCCCTGGTCGCCAAGATCGAGAAGCAGGAGGCGGCCGAGAACGCCGAGGAGATCGTCCGCGTCGCCAACGGCGGGATCATGGTCGCCCGCGGCGACCTCGGGATCGAAATCCCGCTGGAGCAGATGCCGATCGAACAGAAGCGGCTGATCCGCCTCGCCGGCCGCCGCTCGAAACCGGCGATCACGGCGACCCAGATGCTCGCATCGATGGTGACCGAGCGGCGGCCGACCCGGGCCGAGGTGACCGACGTCGCCAACGCGATCTACGACGGCGCCGACGCGGTGATGCTCTCCGAGGAGACGGCGATCGGCCAGAACCCGGTCGAGGCGGTGGAAGTGATGGACCGGATCGCCCGCGCCACCGAGCCCGATCTTCCCTACGGCGAGTGGCTCTTCACCCGCACCGACCAGGCGACGCAGGAGGTCGCCGACTCGGTTGCCCAGAGCGCCGTCGGCGCCGTCTACCGGCTCGGCCTCAAGGCGCTGGTGGTGCCGACCAACAGCGGCCGCACGGCCCGCCTCGTCGCCGCTCACCGGCCCGACGTGCCGGTCCTGGCGGTCTCCCCTTACATAGAGACGGTGCGCCGGCTCAGCCTGCTCTTCGGCGTCACCGCCGTGCAGAGCGACTTCGGGAGCGAGCTGCGCGGCCTGCTGGGCCACTGCGCCGGGCTCGCCGCCAAGCACGGGATCGCCGCCCCCGGCGAGCTGGTCGCGATCACCGCCGGTCTCGACGGCCAGGAACTCGGCACGAACCTGTTCGAGGTCCATAGGGTTCCGGAGCTATGAGCGCGGCGGCGAGACTGGAGCGCGAGGAGAGCGGCCTCGCCGTGATCACCCTCGACAGCCCGCCGCTGAACCTCTTCGACCAGCGGATGATGGACGACCTGCGCTCGGCGATCGACGCGGTCGCGGCAGAGCCGCCGCGGGCGCTGCTGATCCGGGCCGACGGGCGCGCCGTCTCCGGGGGGGTCGACGTCAACGTCTTCGCCGGGCTGACCCCGGAGCAGGGGAGCCGGCTCTGGGACGAGCTGCTGGAGATGATCGACAAGGTCGAACTGCTGCCGGCGCCGGTCATCTTCGCCGCGCACGCGCTGACGCTGACCGCGGCCTTCGAGCTGGCGCTCGCCTGCGACCTGATCGTCGCCTCGCCGAAGGCGAAGTTCGGCCTGGTCGAGAAAGTGGTCGGGCTGACGCCGTCGATGGGCGGTACGCAGCGGCTTGCCGAGCGGGCCGGCAGCGGCCGGGCGCGGCACTTCGTGATGTCGGGCGGGATCTTCGGCGCCGAGGAGATGGAGCGCTGGGGCGTCGTCAACCTGATCTACGAGGACCAGGATTTCGAGGCGGCTTCTCGCAAGCTCGCCGAGGAGCTGGCGGCGGGGCCGACCAAGGCGCACGCGATGACCAAGCACATCCTCCGCCGCTTCCGCGAGGGCGGGATCCCGGCCGCGGACGAGGCGGTGCGGACCGACGCCGCCGAGCTCTTCGCCACCGAAGACCTGCAGAACGCCGTCCGCACCTTCCTCGAGAAGGGCGGCCCGGGGCACGCCGAGTTCCACGGCCGCTGAGCCGGGGTAGGGTGAGCCGGTGACCGATTTCGACCTGATCGCCAAGGGGATGACCCAGGCGGTTCCCTTCGCCGGGCACCTCAACCTGGAGATCACCGAGGTCTCCGCCGGCGAGGCGACCGTCCTCCTGCCCGAGCGGCCGGAGCTGCTGAACCACGTCGGCTCCCAGCACGCCGGCGCCCTCTTCACCGCGGCCGAGACCGCCTCCGGCGCGGCCTTCGTCGCCGCCTTCGCCGAGCGCATGGGCGACGTCACCCCGCTCGCCCGCAGCGCCGAGATCTCCTACGAGAAGATCGCCAAAGGCCCGATCACGGCCAAGGCCCGCCTCGGCATTCCCGCCGACAAGGCGCTCGCCACCCTCGACGCCGACGGCAAGGTCGAGTTCCCCTGCGAGATCGAGCTGACCGACGGGGACGGCGCCCTCGTCGCCGCGGCCAACGTCCGCTGGCACGTGCGGCTCAAAGACGGCCAGCCGGGCAGCTGACTCCCGCGCCTGCGGCGTGGCTCACCCGAAGCAGACGAGCGAGGAACCGGGGAGGTACGGCGCGGCGCCGGTGCCGACCACGAGG
>JALYWY010000163.1 GCA_030852475.1 Actinomycetota bacterium
CCGTCCGCCGCGCCGGAATCGAAGCGTTCGCCGCGACCCTCACCGCCGCCCAGCGCCGCAAGCTCGACGCCGCCGTCGAGGCGCTGATGGACCGCGACGACATCGCCCGTACTTATGAGCACCTGAAGGAAAGTGAGACCCCGTGACCCGTTATCGCCACCTGATCACCGACGACAACAGCAAGTGGTGGACGCTCGGAGCGATGTGCTTCGCGCTGTTCATGATCATGCTCGACAACACGATTGTGAATGTCGCCCTGCCCTCGATCCAGGAGGACCTGGGGGCGACGATCAGCGGCCTCGAGTGGACGATCAACGGCTACACGCTGTCCTTCGCGGTGCTGCTGGCGACCGGCGGACGACTCGGCGACATCTTCGGCCGGCGGCGGATGTTCCTCGTCGGCGTCGTCATCTTCGCCCTCTCCTCGGCGACCGCCGGCTTCGCGCCCGATCAGACCTCGCTGGTGGTCAGCCGCGTCGTCCAGGGGATCGGGGCGGCGCTGATGATGCCGGGGACGCTCTCGATCATCACCGACGCCTTCCCGCCGGAGGAGCGCGGCAAGGCGATGGGCACCTGGGCCGGCGTCTCGGCGCTGGCGCTGGCGGTCGGGCCGGTGCTCGGCGGGTTCCTGACCGAGCACGTCAGCTGGCGGGCGATCTTCTACGTCAACATCCCGGTCGCGATCGGGGCCGTCTTCGCGACGCTGTTCGCGGTGCGCGAGTCGCGCGACACCTCGGTCGGCCGCGAGGTCGACTATGCCGGCGTCGCCGTGCTCACCGCCGGCCTCACCGCGCTCGTCCTCGCCCTGGTCGAGGGCAACGCATGGGGCTGGGGCTCACCCGGGGTCATCGCCCTGTTGGCCGGCGCCGCGGTGGCCCTGCCCGCCTTCGTCTTCGTCGAGAACCGGGTGAAGGCGCCGATGGTGCAGTTCGAGCTGCTCAGCGACCGCAACTTCCTCGCCGCCGTGGTGGTGGCGATGATCATCAGCTTCGCGATGCTGGGGGTCTTCTTCTTCCTCGCCCTCTACATGCAGAACATCCTCGATTACTCGCCGCTGGAGGCGGGGGTGCGGTTCCTGCCCTCGACCCTGATGATCGTCGCCGTGGCGCCGATCTCGGGCCGGCTCTCGGACCGCTACGGACCGCGCTGGCTGATCGCCGGCGGCCTGGTCCTGGTGGCGGCCTCGCTGTTCAGCTTCAGCGAGCTCGCCGTCGACTCGACCTATATCGACCTGCTGCCGGGCTTCATGCTGCTCGGCATCGGGATCGCGATGACGATGTCGCCGATGACGAGCGCGGCGATGAACGCGGTGCCGGTGCAGAAAGCCGGGATCGCCTCGGGGGTGCTGTCGATGTTCCGCATGGTCGGCGGCAGCCTCGGCATCGCCGTCACCGGCGCGATCTTCCAGAGCGTGTCCAGCTCGCGGCTCGAGAGCGCGGGCGCGGTGCCGGATGCCGCCGCGAAAGCCGAGGCCTTCGTCTACGCGCTCGACCGCGCGATGGTCGTCTCCGCCTTCGTGGTCTTGATCGGCGTGGCGGTCGGGGCTTTCGCGATCCGCGCCAAGTCGCGGACCGCGATCAGCCCCCAGGCCGCGACCGCGGAGGCGAACCCCGGCGGCGAGGTGCTGGCGGCCGAGGAGGCGCAGGAAGCGGCTCGGGCCGCATAGGCTCCGCTGCCTGATGCTGGTCCTGCTGCCGCCATCGGAAGGAAAGGCCCAGCCCGAGGCGGGCAAGCCGGTCGACCTCGACTCGCTCGCCTTCGCCGAGCAGCTGGGGGAGCGCCGAGAGGAGCTGCTCGACGCATTCGACCCGGCGCTGCGCGAGGCGCCGGCGGCGCCGGCGGCCGAGGTCTACACCGGCGTCCTCTTCAAACGGCTGGAGCTGCCCGAGCTGCCGCCCGCCGCCCGCCGCCGGGTGCTGATCGCGACCGCGCTATGGGGCATGGTGCGGCCGGAAGACCGGATCCCGCATTACAAGTTCCCGCCGAAGACGCGGCTGGAGGGAGTCGGCGCACCCGCTGCCTACTGGCGCCCGGCGCTGGCCGAGGCCCTGCCAGACAGGGAGGGCGAGCTGGTCGTCGACATGCGTTCGGCCGCCTACAGCTCCTTCTGGAAGCCGAAGCAGGCGACGCTGCTGGCGGTGCGCGCTTTCACCGAGGAGGATGGCGAGCGCAAGGCGGTCTCGCACATGGCGAAGGCGGTGCGGGGCGACGTGGCCCGGGTGCTGCTGAAGGCGAAGAAGGCGCCTGAGGACCCGGCGGGCGCTGCTGCAATCGCCGAGGCGGCCGGCTTCACCGTCGAGCTGAACGACGGCAGCCTCGACGTGATCGTCTAGATCTGCAGCGGCGGCCAGCGGGAAGGATCCGCCAGGTCGATCCGGGGGAGGGTGTGGACCGGGACGTCGGTGAGCGAGGCGATCGTCTCGCGGTTGGAGCGCTCGATCTCGGTTGGGTTCTCAGGCCAAGGGGTGAGGACGATCGCCGCGACCTCGAGCCCGGCGGCGCTGGCGGCCTCGACCGTCAGCAGCGTGTGGTTGATCGTCCCCAGGCCGGGACCGGCGACGACGATCAGCGGATAGCCGAGGTCGGCGGCGAAGTCGCGAACGAGGTAGTCGGGCGAGAGCGGGACCAGTAGCCCGCCGACGCCCTCGCAGACGATCGCCTCGGCGCCGCCGGCCGCTGCCCGGGCGGCTTGTCGCAGGCGCTCCGGATCGATCTCCTCTCCCGCCAGCGCCGCGGCGAGGTGGGGGGAAGCCGGCGGGCCGTAGCGGTAGGGCGCGATCTTCTCGTCGGTCTGGTTCGAGCCGGAGGCGCGCCGCAGCAGCTCGTGGTCGGTTTCGACCCCTTCGTCGAGGCCGGTGACGGCGGGCTTGAAGACGGCGACCCGCTGGCCTTCCCCGGCGAGCGTCCTGACGATCGTCGCGGCGACGACGGTCTTGCCCACCTCGGTGCCGGTGCCGGTGACGAAGAGCCCGCGGGCCACTGCTTCAGGCGACCGGCGACTGGGACGCGATCAGCCCCGCCTCGCGGGCCGCGGCGCCCACCTGGCGCGCCGCTCCAAGCAGCTCCTCGTCCTGGTGGGTCGCCATAACCGTGAAGCGCAGGCGCGAGGCGCCGGCGGGGACGGTGGGGGGGCGGATCCCCTGGGCGAAGACGCCCCGCTGCAGCGCTCGCTCGCAGAGATCCATCGTCGCCTCGGCGCCGCCGATTTCGACCGGGACGACCTGCGTGGTCGACTGCCCCACCTCCAGTCCCTCTGCGGAGAGGGCGCGACGCAGAACCTCGGCGTTCGCCTGCAGGCGCTCGACCAGCTCCGGCTCGCCCTCGAGGACCGAGAGCGCCGCCAGCGCCGCGGCGGCCGACGATGGCGGTGGGGCCGTGGAGAAGATGAAAGAGCGGGCCGAGTTGACGAGGAAGTCGACGATCTCGGCGCTGGCGCAGGCGTAGGCGCCGTAGGAGCCAAGCGCCTTGCCCAGCGTCCCGACCACCACGTCGACCTCGCCGCTGAGACCGGCGGCGGCGACCGAGCCGCGGCCGCCGGGGCCGACCGCTCCGGTCGCGTGCGCCTCGTCGACCATCAGCCGGGCGCCGTGTCGCCGCGCCAGCTCCTGCAGCTCCGGCAGCGGAGCGACGTCGCCGTCCATCGAGAAGACGCCGTCGGTGACGATCATCGAGGCGCGCTCGCCGGCCTGTCCCAACCCCCAGGCGAGGTGCTCGAGGTCGCCGTGGCGGTAGACGAAGGTTTCCGCCCGCGAGAGCCGGCAGCCGTCGATGATGCTGGCGTGGTTGAGCTCGTCGGAGAAGACGACATCCCCTGGACCCGTCAGAGCGGCGACGAGCCCGACGTTGGCGAGGTAGCCGGAGCCGAACAGCAGCGCCGCCTCGTAGCCCTTGAAGGCGGCGAGGCGCGACTCCAGCTCCTGGTGCGGCTCCATGTTGCCCGAGATCAGGCGCGAGGCCCCCGCGCTGGCGCCCCACCGCAGCGCCGCCTCGGCCGCCGCCTCGCGCACCTCGGCGCGGTCGGCCAGGCCCAGGTAGTTGTTGGAGCAGAGGAGGAGGACCGGGCGACCGTCGAGGGTGACCCTCGGCCCCTGCGGTCCCTCGATCAAGCGAAGCCTGCGGTGGAGCCCGCGGTCGCGGAGCTCCTCCAGCCGCTCGGCTACGTCAGTCACGCCACCTTCGGGTAGGAGGGCGGCTTCTTCGACTTCTTCACGACCCGCAGCTGGGTCGAGGGGTCCCAGAAGTTCGCCTCCTCCTGGCTGTCGATCAGCTCGTCGATCGGCGTCTCCGGCGACTCGCCCTCGAGCCAGCCGGAGCGGTTGTCCGGGCGCGGGTTGGCGCCGTTGTCGGGCTGGCGCGCCACGTTCAGCCCCAGCTCTTCGAACATCGCCCGGTCCTCGGCCGGTTCGGCCCCCAGGGTGGTGAGGAAGTTCCCCATCATCACCCCGTTCAGCCCCGCCTTCACCGCCAGCTTGTGGAGGCTGCCGAGGTTCTCGACCCGGCCGCCGCAGAGACGGAAGAGGGCGCCGGGGATGATCAGCCGGAAGATCGCGATCCACTTCACGACCTCCCAGGGGTCCATCACTTCGCGGTCGCCGAATTTGGTCCCCTCCTTCGGGATCAGGAGGTTGATCGGGACCGAGGTCGGGTTGATCTCGGAGAGCTCGAAGGCCATCTCGACCCGCTGCTCCTCGGTCTCGCCGAGGTTGAGGATGCCGCCGACGCAGGTCTCGAGCTCGGCCTCCTTGACCGCCTGGATGGTCCGCAGCCGGCCCTCGTAGCGGACCGTGGTCGAGACCTCGGGGTAGTAGGAGCGGGCCGACTCGACGTTGTGGTGGACGCGCTGGACGCCGGCCTCTTTCAGCGCCTTCGCCCGCTCGACCGACATGTGGCCG
>JALYWY010000170.1 GCA_030852475.1 Actinomycetota bacterium
TGCGCGCCAAAGGCGGGCCGCTGCTGGCGCGGGTCGGCGGCGGCACGATCGCGGGGCGCCGCTTCGGCGGCCACATGCTCGCGATGTTGCCGCGCTACCGCTGGCCGCAGACCGCCCACGTCAACTCCCTCACCACCCTCGCAGCGCGCTACTCCCGCGCCCATCCGCAGATCGACGGCCGCCGCGCCGCCAGCCGCACCCGTCGCTTCCTCCGCCTCGGTCCCGGCTATCTGCTCGGCCTCGACGGTCGCACCAACGTCGGCTTCGACGGCCGGCGCTTCCTGCGCGAAGCGGGCGCGGTTGGCTACGACACCTTCGTCACCCGGCTTCTCCGCCGCATGAACCGGCCCGGCGTCCGCCGCTCCTTCCGCCCGCCGCGGGGCCCTCGCCGCGCGGTCAGCACCGGCCGGGCGCTGCTGCTCGGCAACGGCGCCCAGGGCGCGGCCGAGATCGGCGAAGCGATCTCCAACGGGACCGGCTTCTTCGAGGCGCTGGAGAAAACCGACTACGTGCTCGACTTCGCCGACGCGGTGATCGACATCACCGGCCTCGGTAACGACTCCGCGACCGCGGCCGAACTGCAGGAAGTGAGCGCGCAGTTGCGCCAGGTCGAGGAAGGCGTAGCGGCGCTGCGCTCCGAAGTCGGCGGCCTGAAGAAGGAATTCGCCAACTCGGCCTACTCGAGCAAGGCTGAAAACGAGCTCGAAAACTACGAGGGAATCGCTACTGCCGAGGACACGATCCAGACGGCGCTGCAGCTGGCCGCACAGAGCGGCTGCACCGCCAAGCCACCCGCGGAACCCGAACAGTGCGCGAAGGCGGGTGAACTGCTGGAAGCCTTCGGCCGCCGGTACGGAGCCGAAGGGCCGGCGACGGTGCCGAAGATGAAGAGCTACGCCGCCGGCATCGCCGGCAGCGCCGCACCCGAAGGCAGCGGCCTCGGCGAAGGCCTCCTACAGGCCGGCTCGCGGCTGACCACCGACGCGCAAGATCAGGTCTTCTACACCGCTGAGGACTCGCAGCTCCTCACCTCGATCTCCGCCTACTGGGTCTCCAACTACACCCAGGGCCTGGTTCTGGCGCCGCTCTACTGGCAGTTGCAGAACGAGGGACCGGCGGTCCTGAAGAACGAAGCCGAACAGCTCGCCCCCTTCGCCAAAGCGCTGCAGGCGGCGGTGCCGCGCCAGGTCGCGCCGGGAGTGGTGATCGACATGGTCCACGGGACGATGTGGCCGACCGAATCCTCGGCGATCGGGACCGGCGAACCCTGGAGCTGGTTCGTCAACAACGGCCCCTGGCGCTACGTCAGGAACTTCGGCGAAGGCACCGGCTGGAAGTCGGTCACGAGCGGCGCAGTAGTGCCGGCGATCGGCACGCCTCCGCAGGCGAACATCCCCTATTCCGACTGGCTGGTCGCCGGCCTCGGTCACATCGAACCCCTGCTCCGGCTCGTCGAACCCGAGGGCGGGCAGACGCCCGGCGAAGCGGTGCTCGAACAGGCCGGGATCGACGAAGACGTCATCATCCCGCCCTACGGCAGCAGCAGGGAACTGAAGGAACCGCAGTTCGAAGAACTGGAACCCCCGGTCCCGCCCGGTCGCGGCCTGGAGATGGAATACCAGCTGGCCGGCAACCTCTACGAGGTCGAAGAAGGCCTCCACATCAACTCCGGTTGCTTCAAGGGCAAGTCGTCCTGCTTCTGGCCGGTCTGGGTCGGCGACAACGCCACGATCGGCAATTTCAACTGGCCCTCCCCCACCTACACCTACGCCGAAGGCACCTTCGAAGTCAGCGACCCCCTCGACATCTCCTGGTACGGCTCGCCGCTGTGGGGCTACGACAACAAGAGCACGATCTACGGCAACGACCCGGTCGACAACATTCCCAACCTCTTCTTCCGCGAAGTCACCGGAAACGAGTGTTACTACTACCCCGACTCGGGAGCGTCGGCAGCCGGGTCGCCCGGATGCCCGGGGTAAGGACCGGGGCTCCTAGCGGGACGCGGAGAGCAACTCCACCAGCCGCCGCGCCAGCTCTCCCGGCCGGGAGAGCATCGGCAGGTGGCCGCCGTCCATCTCGTCGACCTCGAGCCCGAGCCGCTCGCGGGCGACGCGACGCTGGAACTCCAGCGGGAAGAGCCGGTCCTCGCACGGGGCCAACACTCGGGTCGGAACGTCGGGCCACTCCTCCAGCGGCAGGGGCTCGGCGAACATTCCCGGGCCGGGAGCGCCGTCGTAGCGCTCGCTGGCGCGGATCACCTCGGGGTCGACGTCGTGCAGGAAGACCTCGGCCATCTCCTCCTCTCCCCAGGTGCTCATCGGCCCGAGCCGGGCGAGCAGGTCGGCGATCGCCTCAGCGTGGCGGGTGTTCTCCCACCACTCCCCCGCCGCCTCGCCGGGCCGCGGGATCATCGGCGCGAGGAGGACGAGCTGCGACACCGGCGTCCGGGCAGCGGCGATCGTGCCGCTGAAGGCGCCCAGGGACTGCGCGACGACGACCAGCTCCTCGCCCTCGGGCAACGCCGCGAGGACGGCCTCGGCGTGGTCGCTCGGGCCCGCCTGCGGATCGTCCAGCGGCAGCGCCGGCGCGATCCCCTCGTGACCGAGCCCGCGCAGCGCCTCAATCGTCGCCCCGTACACCCGCGGGTCGGTACCGGCGCCGGGGATCAGCACGAAGGTGGTCACGGATCTTCAAATATCAGGTCTCTACGCTAGGCCGCCATGGACGACGACCAGCTTTTCTTCGCAACCGCGGAGGAGTTCGAGCGGTGGCTCGAGGAGCACGGAGATTCCTCGGATGGGATCTGGGTCAAGATGGCGAAGAAGCACACCGGCCTCGAGTCGCTCGACTGGGCGGCAGCCGTGGAGGTGGCCCTCTGCTTCGGCTGGATCGACAGCCAGTCGCGGCGAATCGACGACGAGTGGTTCCGGCAGCGCTTCACGCCGCGCCGGCGCGGCAGCAAGTGGTCGAAGGTCAACCGCGAGAAGGTCGAGGCGCTGATCGAGAGCGGCCGCATGAGACCCGCCGGGCTGCAGGAGGTCGAACGTGCCAAGGAGGACGGGCGCTGGGAGGCGGCGTACGACGGCATGGCGACCGCCGAGGTACCGGAGGACCTCGGCGCAGCCCTCGAGGGAGCAGGGCTGACGGATACGTTCGCTGCCCTCGACTCGCGCAACCGCTACGCGATCCTGCACCGCCTGCAGACCGCCAAACGCCCCGAGACGCGGGCGCGGCGGATCGAGAAATTCGTCGCGATGCTCGCCGCCGGCGAACGGCTCTACTGAGCGGAGCGGGTTCGAGGTCCCCCCGTGATCCCGCTCAAGGACGACAACCCGACGGATCGGTTCCCGATCGTCACGGTGCTGCTGATCCTCGCCTGCGTCGCCGTCTTCGCCTGGCAGCTCAGCTTCTCCGACAGCGAGCCGGCCTCGGCCGCCTATCCGACGATCAGCGAGCGGACGGAGAACACGATCGAGTACGGGGCGATCCCCTATCGCCTGCTCCATCCCGACGCCGAGTGCGAGCTCGGGGCGGCCGAAGTCTCACCAACCGTCGCCGAAGCGGCCGTCGTCTGCCGCGGCACCGAGGGGTACGACGAGGCGGTGGCGCTCCACCGGCAGAACCAGGCGACGATCCCGTCCCCCGAGCCGCTCGACGCGCCGCCGTGGTACCTGACGATCCTCACCTCCATGTTCATGCACGGCGGCTTCTTCCACATCGCCTTCAACATGCTCTTCCTCTGGGTCTTCGGCAACAACGTCGAGGACGCGATGGGGCGGCTGAAGTTCCTCCTCTTCTACCTCGCCGGCGGCGCGGCGGCGGTCTACGCGCAGTCCGTGATCGATCCCTCCTCGACGGTGCCGACGATCGGCGCCAGCGGCGCCGTCGCCGCCGTCCTCGGCGCCTACGCCCTGCTTCACCCCCGCGCCCGCATCTACACGCTCGTCTTCTTCGTCGTCCTCCCGCTGCCGGCCTTCGCCGTCCTCTCCGCCTGGTTCCTGCTCCAGTTCCTGCCCGCCCTCGGTCAGGTCACCGCCCCCGACGTCGCCGGCGAAAGCGTCGCCTACATGGCCCACGTCGGCGGCTTCGTCTTCGGCCTCCTCCTCGTCAAGCTGCTCGCCGCCCAGGCCCCGAGCAGGCTTTCTAAGAATGTTTGATTGATCAATGATCCATTGTTAGACTCGCCGCTCCGGTGGGAGCCAGGCAATTCTGGCGCGATCGGAGACGGGAGAAATGATGGGCAGCGATGGTGCAGACGGTCGCGGCGCCGGTAAGACGGGTTACGCGGCAAGAGAGATTCTCGGCGAGTGCGAAGGCCTTTTGGCCGCGCACGGCGCGCTGGATCGCTGCGTCGCCATGCAGCCCCGGGATGCCGAAGGCCAGAAGGCGGACTTCCGCGTCCGCTTCGGCGACCGGGAGTGGCTGAAGAGCGCCGCCGGAGCGGAGCTCGTCGCCTCCCTCCTCTCCCACCCCGCCGTCGCCACGGCGGAGGCGAAGCGCTCCGACCTCTTCCTCGGCTTCGAGACCGGCGCGCTGCGCGACCTGGAGCAGCGCCTGGCCACGGGCGAGGCGGCCGGGATGGAGACCGGCGACATCCTCGCGGGCGCCCGCTGCGACGTCAGCCTCGTCGGGCCGAACGCCAACAAGGCCCTTCATCTCGGGCACCTGCGCAACGTCGCCCTCGGGCAGGCGCTCGCCTGCTCCCTCGAATCGGCCGGCGCCACGATCCGGCGCCGCAGCCTCGTCGCCGACATCGGCCGGCGGATGTGCGAAGCGATGGCGGGCTACCTCGAAAGTCACGAGGGGGAGACGCCGGAGTCGACCGGCCTCTCCGGGGACCGCTTCGTCGAGCTCTGCTCCGGCGCCTTCCGCGAGCGCCCCGGCGCGCTCGCGGCCGAGTCCACCCCGGGCCCGAATGCCGCCGAGGCGAAAGCGCAGGGGGACACAGCCGCCGAGCTGATGGACGGCTGGCTCGACGGCGACGAGTCCGTGCGGCGCCTCTGCGAGCAGATGCGGCAGTGGGTCCTCACCGGCCACGAGCGGACGCTGGCCCGGCTCGGCGTCACGATCGACGAATACGACTTCGAGTCGGACGAGATCCCCCGCGCCCGCGACCTGGTCGAGCGGGGGTTGAGCCTCGGCCTGTTCGAGCGCGAGGAGACGGGCGGCGTCGTCTACCGCAGCGGCCGCTCCGAGTACGCGACGATGGTCCTGCTCAACGAGCAGGGCGCGCCCACCGAGTGCGCACGGGTTCTCGCCGTCTGCCACCGGATGATCGACGAGCTCGACCCGGAAGTCTCCTTCCTGGAAATCCTCGGAGACGAGTGGCGCCCGGCGCAGACGGTGGTGGCGGACCTCCTCCTCCAGCTCCTGCCCGGCGAGGCGGAGAAGACCTACGAGTGGCTCTACTACGGGCTGGTCACCGCGGAGGGCAAGAAGATCGGCTCCAGCAACGGCGACGTCGTCTGGATCGACGACTTCCTCGCGGAGCTGGCGGCGAGCCCGGCGGTCGCGGCCCTGGAGCGGATCGGCGAGGGAAGCGTTCCGCGCGAGGAGCTCGCCGACGTCCTCGCCCGCGCCAGCTTCCTCTGCGCCCCGATGCAGCAGCCGCTCCCGCTCGCGGCCGAGCGGCTGTTCGAGGAGCAGGCGGGACCGGCCTGGACCATCGCCGAGGCCTGGAGCCGGGCCTGCGCGGCGGACCCCGACGCCCCGCCTTCGGAGCTCCCCCGCGCCGCGATCCTTCAGTCGCAGGAGTTCCGGCCGGTCCTGCGGCGGGCGATCGACCGCCGCGCCCCC
>JALYWY010000171.1 GCA_030852475.1 Actinomycetota bacterium
GGACAACAGCGGGGAGGGCCCGGGGAGGGGCTCCCGCCCGTCCAGCCGGGCGCTGTCCTGAAGATGGCCGAGCGGGTGATCCGCGAGGGCGCTGCCCGCGAGGGGAAGATTGCTGCTGATGTGGGGCCCGAGGACGCGCGGGCGCTGCTTGACGCCTGGCTCGACGGGATGGGGCTGGAGGTGCGCGGGCGCGAGCTGATCGCCTTCCTCCAGGAGGACGGCTTCTCCCACGCCGACCTCTACCGCCGCGCCCGCCGCATCCACGACCGCCGTCTGCGGGCCGCGGTCGACGGCGGGGCGGCAGCGGTGGCGAACGGCGACTTCCCCGGCGCCGTCAACGGCCTCTTCGAGGCCCTCGTCCCCGCCGTCCCCTACGCGCCCGCGACCGCCTTCCTCGGCACCGAGAAAGCGAAGCTGCGCGACCGCCGGGGCGAGCGCCAGCGGGTGGCCGTGATCGCCGACGGGATCGGCTCGATGCACGGCGTCACCCACACGATCGAACAGATCCGCGAGCGCGGCGTCCCCGGCTTCGACGTCGACATCGTCGGCACCGACCCCGGCGTCGACCGCCGCCTCCCGGCCGCCGCCGAGCTGGAGATCCCCTTCTACGAGGGGATGAACCTCGGGGTCCCCGGCCTGCCGGACCTGGTCGAGGTCCTGGCCGAGGGCTCGTACGACCTCGTCCACGTCACCGCGCCCGGCCCTGCCGGAATCGCCGCGACCCTGATGAGCCGGATCACCGGCGTGCCGCTGCTGGCCAGCTACCACACCGAGATCGCCACCTACGCCGGGATGCGCAGTCAGGACGACGCCCTCGAGGCGCTGACGCGCGCCGGCCTCGGCGCCTTCTACTCGGCCCCCGCGGCGGTGCTCTCGCCGAGCCCCTCCGCCGACGCCTCGGTGATCGCCCTCGGCGCCGACCCCGCCGCGGTCGGGCGCTGGGAGCGCGGCGTCGACCTCGACCGCTTCGATCCGGCCAAGGCCGATCCCGACGCCTTCCCGGGCGAGATCAAGGTCCTCTACTCCGGCCGCCTCACCCGCGAGAAGGGGGTCGACCTGCTCGCCGAGACCTTCCTGCGAGCGCACGAGCGCGACCCGCGCCTGCACCTGCTGCTGGCCGGCGGCGGCCCGGAGGAAGGCGAGCTGCGCGAGCGTCTCGGCGACCGCGCCACCTTCCTCGGCTGGCTCTCCGGCGAGGAGCTGCCGCGCGCCTACGCCAGCGCCGACGCCTTCCTCTTCTGCAGCAGCACCGACACCTACGGCCAGGTGATCCTCGAGGCGGCGGCGAGCGGGCTGCCGACCGTCGCCGTCGCCGAGGGCGGGCCGGCGGCGCTGATCGAGAACCGCCACACCGGCCTGCTCTGCCGCCCCGACGCCGAGCACCTGGCCGGGACGCTGCTGCAACTCGCCTCCTCCCCGCAGCTGCGCAGGCAGCTCGGCGAGGCCGCCGCCCGCGCCGCCCGCGAGCGCTCCTGGGAGCGCTCGATGGGCCAGCTCGCCGCCGGCTACCGGCGGGCGCTCGACGCCGCCGCCGCGGAGCGGCCGCAGACCCTCGCCCGTGCCGCCTGAGCCCGGCGATCAGCCGGGGGCGCCTCAGTACGATGGGTCGATCGACGATCCCGCTCTCTATTTCAACCGCGAGCTCTCCTGGCTCGACTTCAACCAGCGGGTCCTCGAACTCGCCGAGGACCCCGAGGTGCCGCTGCTGGAGCGGCTCCGCTTCTGCGGGATCTACGCCAACAACCTCGACGAGTTCTTCATGGTCCGCGTCGCCGGCCTCTTCGACCAGCTCGACGCCGGGATCGAAGCGCGGGGCCCCGACGGGCTCACCCCGAAGGAGCAGATCGACGCGATCCAGCGCCGCGTGCTCGAGCTCGACGACCGCCTCTGCAAGTGCTTCAGCGGCGACCTGCGGCCGGCGCTGGAGGAGCGGGGGATCCGGATCGTCACCCTGGAGACGGCGAGCGCGGAGGAGCGGGGCGAGATTGACGACCGCTTCAAACAGCAGGTCTTCCCGGCGCTGACGCCGCTGGTGATCGGCCTCGGCCGCCCGTTCCCCTACATCTCCAACCTCTCGCTCAGCCTCGGCGTCCTCCTCCGCGACGCGGAGAGCGGCAACGAGATCATCGCCCGGGTCAAGGTCCCGAAGGAGCTGCTCGGGCGCTTCCTCCCGCTCGGCGAGGACGGGCAGACCTTCGTCCCCCTCGAGGAGGTGATCGCCGCCAACCTCGACGCCCTCTTCCCCGGCATCGAAGTGATCGACCACGGCTACTTCCGGGTCACCCGCGACGCCGACTTCAACGTCTCCGACGAGGCCGACGACCTCCTGCAGGCGGTCCAGGACGAGCTCCGCCGCCGCCGCTTCGGCGAGGTGGTGCGGCTCGAGGTCGCCTCCGGGATGAACCCGAAGCTGCGCGAGCAGCTGGTCGGCGCTCTGCGGCTGGAAGACCGCGAGGTCTACGACGTCGAGGGCCTGATCGACCTCGCCGACCTCGACGCGATCGCCGACGTCCCCGGCCACGCCGAGCTGCGCTGGTCGCCCTGGACCCCGGTGACGCAGCCGCGCCTGCAGGGCGAGGACGACGAACCGGTCGACATGTTCGCCGAGATCCGCCAGCGCGACATCCTCGTCCACCACCCCTACGACTCCTTCGCGACCTCGGTCGAGCGCTTCGTCGCCCAGGCCGTCGCCGACCCCGACGTGCTGGCGATCAAGCAGACCGTCTACCGGACCAGCGACGACTCGCCGCTGGTGCCGTCGCTGATCCGCGCCTCCGAACGCGGCAAGCAGGCGGTCTGCATGGTCGAGCTGAAAGCCCGCTTCGACGAGGAGGCGAACATCCACTGGGCGAAGTCGCTGGAGGAGTCCGGCGTCCACGTCGTCTACGGCATCC
>JALYWY010000038.1 GCA_030852475.1 Actinomycetota bacterium
TCGGCCCTGACCGAGACCGCGCTCGGGGGGCGGGCGCCGCAGGCGATCCACGGCGGCTGGACGATCTCCTCCCGGCACGCCGGCGTCGTCATCGGCCTGCTGGCGCTGACGCCGATCTTCACCGCCGAAATCGAAGAGCAGCGGCGCGATGCGATCAACGCCGGCACCGCGGTGATCCTCGACTCGCCGGTCAGCCCGCTGGTGAAGCTCGACCTGGCCGAGAAAGTCAGCGAACGGCTGGAAGAGGAGAAGGGGAAAGTGCCGACGATCGGCCCCGCCTTCGAGCCGCTGCCCACCGATCCCGTCGAGCGGGATGAAATCGAGCAGCTGCAGGGCGAACTCCAGGACCAGCTCGACCGCGGCGCGACGCACGCCTTCAGCACCTCCTTCCTGCTCGCGGCGCTGCTCGGCCTGATCGCGTTGCTGCCGATCGGGCTGGCGCGGAGGGTGGACCTGTGAGCGGGCGGCTGCTGATCGTCGCCTCGGTCGTCGCCTCGGTGCTGCTGGTCGGCGCCTACCTGGCGGCTGGGGGATCCTCTTACGAGCCGGAGAAGGTCCAGGACCCGTGCAAGCCGCGCGCCTGGAGCGATCCCCAGAACCTCTCCCAGCTCGCCAACCAGTTCACCAACTCGGCCCTCGACGGCGCCGCCTGCCAGCTCGGCGTCTCCCGCGAGGCGCTGGCGCGGGCGCTGGCGACCCCGGAGGCGCGCGAACGGTTCAGCGAGCGCTACGGGATCGACGACGAGAAGCTTGCCCGCGCGGTCCGGGCGGGGCTGGTGCGGGCGGTCGACGACGCCGAAGAAGCCGGCGCCCTCAGCCCCCTCCTGGGAGTCCCCCTGCGCGAGACCCTGCAACGAATCCCGCTCGAGCAGGCGATCGAAATCATCAACGACGCCGAATCCCTCCTCGGCGACGTCGAAGGTTTCCTAGGGCCAGCCCGAGGAATCCTCGAACAGCTGCTGCCGTAGGGGGCATGTCGATGGGGGTATCCCGTCCCCTCCCGCACCGGAGACCCTGCGTCAGCTGGGTTCGTCGATCTTGTACTCGCGCGCCTTGGCGTCCCAGTTGATGCCGGTGACCAGCGCTTCAGCGGTGGTACCGAGGGCGGTCGCGAGCTTGATCAGGGTTCCCAGCCGCGGTTCGCGGCCGCCGCGCTCGAGCAGCGAAACCTCGGTGCGGTGGAGCTCGCAGCGCTCGGCGAGCTCTTCCTGGGAGACGCCGGCGGCCTTGCGGGCGCGGCGGAGATTTGCGGCAAAACGGTCTCGTTTGTCCATGAAGTGTGAAGCTTCTGTCCTAGAAGACAGAAGCTCTACAGACAAAACACATTGAGAGGTTTTTTTATTAGAAGAGCGCCTGCTATTCGCGCGTAGCCCGCCAGACCCAGAGCATCGCCAGCGGCTGCAACGGCAGCCGTGCCCACAGCGTCCAGCGCGGGAACTTGCGCATGTCGAGGCCGCGAATCTGCTCGGGATTCACCGCCATGTGGACGTTGGCGGGGAACACCGCCACCAGCAGCGCCAGCAGCCACCAGCGGCCTAACCGGCGGGTGGCTGGAGGGAGGACCATGACCGCACCGGCGATCTCGGCAGCGCCGCTGATCGCGACAACCTCCTGTTTCTGCCCCTCGATCGCCGGCGGCACGATCGCTTCGAAGAAGCGCGGCCGGAGGAAGTGCATCGTCCCGGTGAAGGTGAAGAAAGCCGCAAGAGCGGCGCGCGAGAGCCTCATCGAAGGGCCCCAGCATATGCGCCAGCTATTTTCTTCTTCGTGCCCGAGTTCAAGCTGAACCCCGCCTACTCGCCGACGGCGGACCAACCGAAGGCGATCGCCGGTCTGGCCGAGGGCCTGCGCGAGGGCGATCGCTTTCAGACCCTGCTCGGCGCCACCGGCACCGGCAAGACCTTCACGATGGCGGCGACGATCGCCGAGGTGCAGCGGCCGAGCCTGGTGATCGCCCACAACAAGACGCTCGCCGCTCAGCTCTGCAACGAGTTCCGCGAGTTCTTCCCCGACAACGCGGTCGAGTACTTCGTCTCCTACTACGACTACTACCAACCGGAGGCCTACGTCCCGGCCCAGGACCTCTACATCGAGAAGGACTCCTCGATCAACGACGAGATCGACCGGCTCCGCCACGCCGCCACCGCGGCGCTCTTCGCCCGCCGCGACGTGATCATCGTCGCCTCGGTCTCCTGCATCTACGGGATCGGCTCGCCCCAGGTCTACAACGAAAAAATGCAGCTTTTCAAGGTCGGCGAGGAGATCGACCGCGACGACGTGCTCCGCAAGCTGGTGAAGATGCAGTACCAGCGCAACGACCAGGTGCTCGGCCGCGGCGCCTTCCGGGTCCGCGGCGAGGTTCTGGAGATCATGCCCTCCTACGCCGAGTCGGCCTACCGGATCGCCCTCTTCGGCGACGAGATCGAGGGGATCCAGCACTTCGACCCGCTGACCGGCGAGGTGCTCGACGTGATCGATCACGTCTCGGTCTGGCCGGCTTCGCACTACGTGACCAAAGACGAGACGGTCGACCGCGCGGTCGACGAAATCCGCGCCGAACTCGAAGCGCGCACCGCCGAGCTCGAAAACGAAGGCAAGCAACTGGAGGCGCACCGGCTGCGGCAGCGGACGATGTACGACATCGAGATGATCAAGGAGCTCGGCTTCACCTCGGGGATCGAGAACTACTCGCGGATCCTCGACGGCCGCCCGCCGGGCAGCCCGCCGCACACCCTGATCGACTACTTCCCGGATGACTTCGTCGTCTTCGTCGACGAGAGCCACCAGACGATCCCGCAGATCGGCGGCATGTACGAGGGGGATCGCTCGCGGAAGACGACCCTGGTCGATTACGGCTTCCGGTTGCCGTCGGCGATCGACAACCGCCCGCTCAAGTTCGACGAGTTCCTCGACCGGGTGAAGCAGCTGGTGATGGTCTCGGCGACGCCGGGGCCGTTCGAGAAGGCGGAATCGACCCGCACGGTCGAGCAGATCGTCCGCCCGACGGGGATCGTCGACCCCGAGATCGAGCTGCGCGAGACCAGGAACCAGATCGACGACCTGATGAACGAGGTGAAGAAGGTGGCCGAGAGCGGCGACCGCACCCTCGTCACCACCCTGACCAAGAAAATGGCCGAGGACCTGACCGCCTACCTGCTCGAGTACGGGGTCAAGGTCCGTTACCTGCACTCCGAGGTCGACACCCTGGAACGGATCCAGATCGTCCGCGACCTGCGGCTCGGCGAGTACGACGTCCTCGTCGGCGTCAACCTCCTGCGCGAGGGGCTCGACCTGCCCGAGGTCTCGCTGGTGGCGATCCTCGACGCCGACAAGGAGGGCTTCCTCCGCGGCGAGACGAGCCTCGTGCAGACGATCGGCCGCGCCGCCCGCAACGTCAACGGGCGGGTGCTGATGTACGCCGACAAGGAGACCGAGGCGATGCGCGCGGCGATGCGCGAGACCGACCGCCGCCGCGCGATCCAGCTCGCTTACAACGAAGAGCACGGGATCACGCCGGAGACCGTCCGCAAAGGCATCTCCGAGATGACCGAGTTCCTGGCGATGGAGGACCGGGCCCCGCGCAAGCGCCGGCGCCGCCGCGCCGAGGACTTCGCCACCCCGGAGGAGCTGGAGAAGACGATCGTCGCGCTCGAGGAGGAGATGCTGGCCGCCGCCGACGAGCTCCGCTTCGAGGAGGCGGGACGGATCCGCGACGAGCTGCGCGAGCTGCGCCGCGATCTCGACGGGATGACCGCCGGCACCTGATGGCGGTCGACGTCACCGAAGCGACCTTTCAGGCGGAGGTGCTGGACCGGTCGCGGCAGCTGCCGGTCGTCGTCGACTTCTGGGCCGACTGGTGCGGGCCCTGCAAAGCGCTGAGCCCGGCGCTGGAGAAAGCGGAGGCGGCGCGCCAGGGCCAGGTCGTCCTGGCCAAGGTCGACGTCGACTCCAATCAACAGCTGGCGGCGGTCTTCAAAGTCCAGGGGATTCCGGCCGTGAAGGCCTTCCGGGACGGAGCCGTCGTCGACGAATTCGTCGGGGCGCAGCCGCCGGCGCGGGTCGAGGCCTTCTTCGATTCGCTGGTTCCGTCCAAAGGCGACGAGCTGCTCGCCGCCGGCGACGAGCTCTCCCTGCGCGAGGCGGCGGAACTCGAGCCGAGGCGCGCCGACATCGCCGTCGCCCTGGCAAAGGCGCGCCTCGCGCGCGGAGCGGAAGAAGAGGCATTGGAAGCGGTCGCGGACCACGAGGGGGACTTCGCCGCCGCCGGGATCGCCGCCCGCATCCGCCTCGCCAAGCTGGGAATCGGAACCGACGGCTTCGCCGCCCTCGACCGGGGCGAACGCGAGACCGCCCTCGACGCCCTGATCGAGGAGCTCCAGCAGATCCACGGCGACGACTGGAGCGCCGGCGGCCTCTCCGCCGAGGACCTCCGCGACCTCCTCCGCCGCGCCGTCGTCGGCATCCTCAGCGAGGTCGACCCGGCCGATCCCACTGCCCGTACTTACCGTCGCAGGCTGTCGGCGGCGCTCGGCTGACCGCCTCGCCGCCTAGGGTCGATCCAGTGGAGCAGGAGAGGCGCGAGCTGCGGACGCCGGATGGGCGTCGCATCGTCTTCCATGTGGCGGGGCCGGAGAGGGGCGATCTGGTCTTCTTCCACACCGGCACCCCCGGCATCCCCAATCTCTACGCCGGGATGATCAGGCAGTGCGTGGCGAGGGGCCTGCGCATCGCCTGCATCGCCCGGCCGGGCTACAGCGGCTCGGATCGATTGCCGGGACGCTGCTACGCCGACAACCCGGCCGACACCGCGCTCGTCGCCGACGCTCTCGGCGCCGAGTCGTTCTTCTCCAGCGGGTACTCCGGCGGCGGCGGCCCGGCGCTGGCGGACGCGGCGCTGCTGCCCGATCGAACCCGGGCGGCCGCCGTCGGCGCCACCTTGGCGCCGCGGTTCGAGATGGGGCCCGGCTGGTGGCAGGGCCTCGACGAGGCAAACGGCGAGGAGCTGGCCGCGATGGAGGCGGGAGAATCCGCCCTGAGGGCTTACGTTGAGATGTCCGCGGAGAACATGCGGCAGATCAAGACCGGGGAGCAGATGACGCGAGGCTCGGAATTCAGCCGCCTCTACGCCCCCGTCGACTACGAGTGCCTCAGAGGCGAGTTCCTCGATTTCGTCCTCGAAGCCAATGCGCTCGCGATCGATGGTGTCGACGGCTGGATCGACGACGACTTCGCATTCTTCGGCGACTGGGGCTTCGACCTGTCCCGGATCGAAGTGCCGGTGACGATCTGGCAGGGGGGGCAGGACAGGATCATCCCGGTCTCGCACACCGAATGGCTCGCCGAGAACGTCCCGGGGGCGCGGTTCCACCTGGAGCCCGAGGACAGCCACTCCTCCCTGTTGAACCGTCACTTCGGCGCGATCCTCGACGAGCTGATCGAGCTTGGCGCCTGAGCGGTGGTTCGCCAGCCGGTGCGCCTTATCCTCGAATAGCGGGGAAAAGGCGCACCGCTGTGCTTTTGCCTCTGGGGAACATCTGTTCGCCTAGCTATCATCGACGTGAGTGGCTGCCTCTGAGCGGATTGTCATCTCAGGTGCCCGGGAGCACAACCTCAAGGACATCGACGTCGAGCTGCCCCGGGACGCGCTGATCGTCATCACCGGCCTTTCCGGGTCCGGCAAGTCGAGCCTTGCCTTCGACACGATCTACGCCGAGGGGCAGCGGCGCTATGTGGAGTCGCTCTCGGCCTATGCGCGGCAGTTCCTCGGGCTGATGGAGAAGCCCGACGTCGACTCGATCGAGGGGCTCTCGCCGGCCATCTCGATCGACCAGAAGACGACTTCGCGCAACCCGCGCTCGACGGTCGGCACGGTGACCGAGATCTACGACTACCTGCGGCTGCTGTGGGCGCGGATCGGCACCCCGCACTGCCCCGAGTGCGGCGAGGAGATCACCGGCCAGACCCAGGAGCAGATCGTCGACCGGCTGATGACGCTGGCGGACGGGACCAAATTCATGGTGATGGCGCCGGTCGTCCGCGGCCGCAAAGGCGAGTACGGGAAATTGCTCGACCAGATGCGGCTCGAGGG
>JALYWY010000187.1 GCA_030852475.1 Actinomycetota bacterium
ACCCGGGGAAACCCGCGGGAAAGTGCCACAGAAATGACACGGCCGATGGCGCGACTGCAGCTGCGTCGCGCACAGGCAAAGGTGAAATGGTGCGGTAAGAGCGCACCGGCGTCGCGGTGACGCGGCGGCCAGGCAAACCCCGCCCGGTGCAAGGCCAAGCAGGACCGTCGACCCGGCTCGGCGAGGTCCAGGTAGGCCGCAGAGATAGATGGCCGCTCACGACAGGATCCGGCTTACAGGCCCGCTACGGAAAAGGCTCCCGAAAGGGGGCCTTTTCTATGCCTGCACGTTTTTCTGTCTTAGCGTTTGCTAATCTGCCGCCAACTTCTCGCTGAATCTTCGCCTACATATCGCGGAGAGCGGGGGACCCAATCGGTTGGGGCGAATCGCGGCGACTGCCGCGTAGCGCAGCTCTTTCAGCGCGAGCCCGTCAGCTAACCCCGCAAGCGCCTGGAAAGAGATGCAGACGATCAAACAAACCTCCCTGCGCTGGACGCTTGTCCTGGCTGCCCTCCTCGCCCTCTTCGCCGGGCTCGCGACCGGTGCCCGCGCGGCGACGGGCGGCGCCACCGCCGCCACCGCCGCCGAGGGCGAAGACATCGCCTTCGGCGCCTGGCGCTACGGCCACGCCAGCTGGTACGGGCCGGGCCTCTGGGGCAACAAGACCGCTTGCGGCCAGACGCTGCGGCCGCAGACGATGGGGGTCGCTCACAAGACGCTCGCCTGTGGCACCAACGTCAAGTTCGTCTACCGCGGCAAGGTGGTGATCACCCAGGTGATCGACCGCGGTCCCTACATCGAGGGGCGCGCCTGGGACTTCACCAAAGCGGTCAGCGACGCGCTCGACTTCGGGGGCACGGGCGTGGGGCGGGTCCGCTACGCCGTCGAGACCACCTACGCCCGGCGCTGAATCCGGCTTCTCCGGCCGCTCCGAGGGCTAATCTGCCGTGTTCAGGCAGGGTCCAAGACGAGAGGAGCAGCGTTGATGTCGAGGTTTTCGCAGGGAGCAGTTGCCGCCGCCGGGATGCGGAGGGGGCGCTGGCTGGCCTTGGGCCTGGCCGCCTGCTCGCTCCTGCTCCTCGTCAGCCTCGCCTCCCGGAGTGACGCCGCCAAGGACACTCGGACGACCGTGATCCTCGGCCAGACCGCGCAGGAGCCGGATCCGTCTTGCCCGAACCTGCCCTGCCAGGCGATCGGCAGCGTCACCGGCTTCCAGCTCAACAACGGCCAGACGAGGACGCCGTTCGTCGTGCCCCACGACGGCAGGATCAAAGCCTGGACGCTGACCCTGGCGCAGCCGACCAACAGCCAGCGCGCCTTCTTCAACGGCTTCTTCGGGACGCCGCCGCAGGCGCGCCTGGCGATCCTGCGGCGCGTCGGTGGCACCAACCCGCCGCGCTACACGCTGCGCCGTCAGGGCGAGGTTCAGATTCTCTCGCCCTACCTCGGGCAGACGGTCCGCTTCAGCGCCAACCTGAAAGTCGAAAGGGGCGACATCGTCGGCCTCACGGTCCCGACCTGGGCGCCGGCCTTCGCCCAGGACCTCGACATCGGCAACGTCTGGCGCGCCAGCCGCGAACCCGAAGCGTGCAAAAACGCCACGGACATCCGCCAAGGCGAGCCCCACGAACGGGTCGGCAGTCGCGCCACCTACGGCTGCAAATACAGCACCGCGCGCCTGCTCTACACCGCGACCTTGGTCGAGGGCCGGTAGCCGGCCCCCGACCTGGTCGGGCTTAAGCCGCGGAGGGGAGAGCCCTGGGACCGCCCTGGTCCTGGGGCAATGCCGCCGCGCTCGCGATCAGGCTCTGGAACTCGTTGAGCGCCAGGTGCCCGACCGCCTCGAGGATCTCCTCGTCGGTCCAGCCGATCTCACGTGCCTCCTCATGGAGGTGGAGGGGCGGGGGACCTTCTGCGTCCAGTGCCTCTTTCAGGTAGGCGAGGAGCGCTGCCTCCTTGGGGTCGGCGGAGGTGAAGCTGCGGGCTTTGGAGACCTCGTCGAGACCCAGCCCGGCCCGGCGCGCCGACTTGGCGTGCTGGGCGATGCTGTAGTTGTCCTCGCGGTGCTCGGCAACAGCCAGCGCGATCCGCTCCCTCGTCGCCTGCGGCAGGACTCCGCCGCGCAGCTCCGAGCGCATCCGCGTATACGCGCGTAGGACAGCCGGCGCTCCGGCAAGCACGCCGACGAACTTCGTCACCGCGCCGCCGGCGGCTTGAATGCTCTTGATGAGAGGAGCGCTCTCATCAGGCGCCGTCAGCTCGTCGTGGATCTGGAACCTGCTTACTGCGGTTTTAACCGTCACGGGCTTCTCGCTTCTGGCTCTGTCGCGGGCGGCAAGTCGTCTTTACAGAGCCCTTATCTGGCCTTTACTTTACTTTTAGCCGCTTACTTACCTGTCGTAAGTTATACCTAGTTACTCCGACGCTTTCAAGCCGTTACATGGCTCTTTTCTCTACCCGCATTACGGCGTTGAGCACCAGTTCGGTTCATTCGCCTAATCTTGCGGCCTTCCCCAGCCAAGGAGGCAAGCAGGAATGGCCGAGCAACCCCGCAGCGCCGCCGACGTAATCCAGCTCGTCAAAGAGCACGACGTCCGCTTCATCCGCCTCTGGTTCACCGACGTGCTCGGCCAGCTGAAGAGCTTCTCGGTCAACGCCTCCGAGCTTGAGGACGCCTTCGAAGGCGGGATGGGGTTCGACGGCTCCTCGATCACCGGCTTCAACCCGATCGAGGAGTCCGACATGCTGGCGGTCCCGGACCCCTCGACCTTCGCGCTGATCCCCTGGCGCCCGGAGGACGACGCGGTCGCGCGGATGTTCTGCGACATCCAGGTGCCCGGCGGCGGGCCCTACGAGGGCGATCCGCGCTGGATCATGCGGCGGGCGCTGAAACGGGCGGAAGAGCTCGGCTTCGACGCCTACAACATCGGTCCCGAGCTGGAGTACTTCTACTTCCGCTCCGCCAAGCCGGCCGGCGGCGTCCCCGAGCCGCTCGACGAGGGCGGCTACTTCGACCTGACCACGCTCGACGCCGGCTCGGACCTGCGGCGGGAGACGGTGCTGGCGCTGGAGAAGATGGGGATTCACGTCGAGTACACCCACCACGAGGTCGGCCCCTCCCAGCACGAGGTCGACATGCGCTACAAGAACGCGCTCGAGATGGCCGACGACTGCATGACGTACCGCATCGTCGTCAAGGAGTACGCGATGAAGTACGGCTACCACGCGACCTTCATGCCGAAGCCGCTGTTCGGCGAGAACGGCTCGGGGATGCACGTCCACCAGTCGCTCAGCCGCGATGGCAAAAACGCCTTCTACGACGCCGAGGACCCCTATTACCTCTCGCCGGTGGCGAAGTCGTTCATCGCCGGCCAGCTCAAGCACGCGCGCGAGATCTCGCCGCTCTTCGCCCAGTGGGTCAACTCCTACAAGCG
>JALYWY010000284.1 GCA_030852475.1 Actinomycetota bacterium
GCTCCAGCGGGACGATCCGGTCGAGCGGAGCGCCGCCGTCCCGCCGCAGCAGCCGTTCGGCGGTCTCGGCCGCGGCACGGGCGTCACCCGCCTGCAGCGCCAGGGTGCCGAGGCCGGCAAGCGCCAGCGGATCTCCTCCCGCTCGCTCGAACAGCGCCCGCGCCTCCTCGGTCCGGCCCTGGCGGACCCGCAGCTCGCCCAGCCGCACCAGGCCCGCCGGGGCCAGTCCAGGCCGGGTCGCTTCCAGCGCCCCCAGCGCGTCGGTCAGCTCCTCCTCGGCCTGCGACCACTCGCCGCGCGCGGTCAGCACGTTGCCGTAGGAGCTGCGACAGACCCCGATCACGTGGCGGCCGTTCAACTGCTCCCCTTCGATCCGCATCGCTTCGCACCACTGGGCGACCCGGCCGAAGTCGCCCGCCCGCTCGCAGGCCCCGATCAGGATGCACTGGGTGAAAGCGGGCGAGAGCGCCAGTTCGAACTCCTCCCCGGCGGCCAGGGCGGCGGCCTCGTCGAGGCGCCGCATCCCCTCCTCGATCGCGCCGCCCATCACCAGCGCGTCACCCTCGAGGGCCAGCCCGAGCGCCTCCAGGTCCGCCACCCCCAGCTCGTGACCGAGCCGGGCCGCGGCGCGGCCGCGCTCCACGCCGGCCTCGGTGTCGCCGCCGACCTTCACCGCGTGGTAGCCGTCGAAGATGAGCAGCCATCCCTGCTCCGGGCAGGGCGGCCTACCGTCGAGCAGGCGCCGCGCCCGCTCCAGCCAACCGGCGGCGACCGCGTACTCGCCGCGGAAGTCGAGTGAGTCGTTGGCCAGCCAGATCGCCATCCGTGCCGCGCCGCAGTAGTCGCCGTCCTGGCGGTAGGCGCGGAGGGCTGCTTCCCGGGCGGCGAACGTCGCCTCGTTCTCCCCCAGCCACCAGACCGCCCAGCTCAGCCCCTCCAGGGCCCGCGCCGACTCGGCCTCGGAGAGCGCCGCTTCGAAGTGTCCCTTCGCCTCTTCCCAGGCGCCCCGGGCGAGCGCCGCCTCCCCGGCTGCACCTGGGTCGCTCTCGACTGGTTGCCCTCGCACGGCCATCTTGCCTGGCGAGCGTACCGCGGCATGACCGGAGGAACGAGGTGGATGCGGATGCAGCTCAGCCCTTCGGGGTGCAGGAGAAGGGATGGACGATGCCGAGCCTGGTGCCGTCGCTGAACCGGACGGCGCCCTTGGTGAGCCAGGTGCCGGTCGGACAGCCCGCCACCAGGAGGCTCTTCCGCTTGCCCTCGTAGGTGTATTTGCGGCCGACCTTGAGGTCGAACATGGTGGCCGAGCCGGAACCGCCGGCGATCTTCGGGATCCGCGCGGAGACATGGAGGCCGTAGCGGCCGCGGTCGACGCGCGTGACCGTCGCCTTGACGATCACCGCGGTCGGCGCCGGCACGTTGACGTAGGCGTGGAGGAACAGGGTCGTGGTCGGCCCCTTGACGCCGCCGTTGAAGAGGACCAGCGGCCCGGTCGAGCGGAACGGCTCCTGTTCGGGGAAGGCCACCTCCACTTCGGTCTTGCCCGAGCCGACGATCGCGTCGCGGCAGACGCTCTTCGCGGCGGCGGTGGTGCGCGCGGTGAGCTGTGACGCCCTGCAGGCCGGGAGGCCGACGGCGTCGATCTCGATCGTCCTGTCGATGTCGAGCTCGAGGGTCTCGATGGCGGGCGGATGGGTGCCGTCGCGGGTCTCGATCACGCCGTTGAGGCGGGCCGTGATCGGGGCTTTGCCGCGCTTCGGGAGCTTGTCGGGAGCGATGCCGCCGTCGTCGGTGACGCAGATGTTGCCGGCACACCACACTTTCTCGTTGCCACCGAGGTCGGCGGCAGCGGCGGCGGTGAAGGCCAGCGCGAGGCTCGCCGCGATGACGGTGATGCGAAGCAGATGCTTGTTCATGATTCCTCCCTGGCTCGCAGTAGCGCGATCGGTTCGATCTTCTCCAGCCGGGAACGGCACTGCTTCCCCGATGTGGCGCCTGCTCGCCCGGGGGCTCACCAATGTGGGAAACGGGTGAGGGTGAGGGCTACCCGTCCAGCCGCAGGGCGATCTCCAGGTCCGCCAGCGAGCCCGTGAGCGGCCGGCCGAGGAGCTCTTCGATCGCCTGGAGGCGATTCCGCACCGTGCGGCGGTCGACGCCGAGCGCGGCGGCGGTCGAGGAGACGTTCCGCTC
Organism: Actinomycetota bacterium; assembly: GCA_030852475.1. Lineage (GTDB taxonomy): Bacteria > Actinomycetota > Thermoleophilia > Solirubrobacterales > 70-9 > VAYN01. The sequence continues at coordinate 2,191 of JALYWY010000284.1, forward strand.
CGCCTCGAAGTAGGCGCGCAGGGTTTCCCGGGCGACCCTGCCGCCGTCCTTCGCGCGTCCCAGCGGCGCCAGGTAGAGCTCCCGCAGCGAGGTGGCGGCGAGGTCGTCGCGAAGGATCGTCGCGACCACGGCGATGTCGGCATAGCGGACCACCGGCCGCCCTTCGCGTTCGGCCACCGGCAGCGCCGCCTTCGCCTGGAAGTGGCTGAACCGCCAGCCGGCGAGGCCTTCGGCAGGCTCGCCGACGGCCACGAGCACTCCGGGTGGAGCGGCCCCGGAGAGCGCTTGCAGCACCTCCTCGGCGGCGAGCGGCCGGCGGCCACCCAGCCAGCAGGCCCACTTCGCCTCCTCCTCGCGCTGGACGATCAGCAGGCGACGATCGACCTCGCTCGCGAGCCTCCGCACCAGCTCCTCCGCCCCTTCGCCTCTTGCCATCAGCGCGAGGTGGTGGGCGGCAAGGTCGTAGCCGAGCTCGGAGTGGTCGACGAGCTCGCCGGCGAGCAGCGCCTTGACGCACTCGCGCCGCCGCTCGGCCGAGGTGGTCGGCCGGCTCTTCGCCTCGCGAGCGTGCTCTTCGCTGACGGCGGCGATCAGCCGGTCGCCGAGCGTCGCCTGCTCGGCGAGCAGGCGACGAAGGTCCGAGCTCGGAACCTCCGCCCGCTCGGCCTCTTCGACGAGGAAGTCCCCGAAGAGCGAGTTGCCGGCGAAGTAGCGACGCAGGACGGTGTCGAGCGGCACCCCGTCGCGCGCGTCCAGCCGGGCCTGCGCGAGCAGGGCCGTCGGCATGGGTGGAGCGTGCCTCTCCCCGCTCTCCAGCACCGCGAGCCGGTACTCGACCGCGGCGGCAAGGGCGCCTTTGAGCCCCTCGAGGTAGGCGGGGTCGGTGACCTCATGGGGATCGGCGATCGCGTAGACCCGCGTCGCCACGGCTTCCCGCAGCTCGGGGAGTCGCTCGCGCAGGCGCTCCGCGAGAGCCGAGCGAGCCTCCGTCACCGAGCCCGCCAAGGGTCAGCGCCGCGGGGCGGCGGCGGGGCGCAGGCGCAGGCGCTGGTTCAGGGGCAGCGCGCCGGAGCGGGGATAGGCGTGAAGCCAGGCGACGACCTCGTCGTTCTGCTCCAGGAGCTTCTTGCCGACCTGGCTGAGCTGGACGCGAACGCCGGCCGAGCTCCAGGCGTTGACGTAAAAGGAGGAGTCAGCGATCTTCCGCATCGCCCGCCAGCCTTTGCGGAAGACGTAGATGCGGAAGCTGCCGAAGCAGGGGGTCGAGCTTTGGCAGGTGAGGCGCAGGGTCGTCCTGCCTTTGGGCGAGACCCGGAGTTTAGTTTTCGGGACGGCGAGCCGCCCGAACGCGTACGAGGGACTGGGCGCCTGGGCGCGGGTTTCCGGCGCCGGCGGGTTGTCGTCGCCCGGGATGATGCGCCCGATCGTCGAGGTGAACCCGTCCCCCGAGAGGAACCAGAGGCGCCCGTCCGGCCCGCTGACGATCTCCTCCGGGCTGGCCTGGGGCATCAGGCCCTCCCTGAAGTTGGTGATCGCCCCTGCGGGGGTGACCTTCCCGATCCCGCCCCAGTGGGTGAACCACATGTTGCCGTCGGGTCCGGGGGTGATCCAGCGCGGGTCGAAGACCTGTTCGTGCTCCAGCGTCGCCACCTGTCCCTGCGGGCTCACCCGGCCGACCTCGTTCGTTCCCCTGTTGGTGAACCAGACGTCGCCCGTGGGGCCGGTCGCGATGTCCCAGATCCCGCTTTCCGGACCTGAGCCGACCGGGAACTCCTGGATCTGGCCGCTCGTCGAGGCTTTGCCGACCGCGGTCGTCGTCTCGCCGTTGTCGCTGAACCAGAGGTTGCCGTCCGGCGCGGCGACGATCTCGCGGGGGTGGCTGCCGGCGGCGAGGCCTTTGTGGAAGAGGGTGATGGTCGCGCCGCCGCCTTCTTTCAGCACCACGCGGCCGATCGCCGGGCTCACTCCTTCGTCGCTGTAGGTGAACCAGACGTTGCCGTCGGCGCCGCCGACGGCGTCCCACGCCGAGCCGGGAAGCGAGAACGAGGTGATCTCCCCCGCGGGGGTGACGAACCCGATCGCCGGGTTGTCATGGCCTGCGGTGAACCAGACGTTGCCGTCGGGACCGACCATGACCGTCCACGGCCGGGCGCCGCCCAGGCCTGCGGTGTAGCGGGTGATGGTCCCGTCGGAGGAGATCCGGCCGATCGCGGCCCCGCCGATCGCCGACCCCTCGTCCGCGAACCAGACGTCGCCGCCGGGGCCGGGGACAAGCTCGGCGATCGAGCTGTAGTGGTCCATCCCTTCGTCGAACTCCTCGGCGTTCCCCGCTTCGTCCATGCGCCCGATCGAGGCGTGGTAGGAGCCTTCCGGCCACCAGTAACTGCCGAACCAGAGGTTCCCGTCCGCCCCCACCGCGAGCCCTTCCTGCCAGTGCGGGTGCCCGAAGTCGACGGGGGTTTCGGTTATCTGCGTCGGCGCCGCCGAGGCGCTGGCCGGCACCGCGGCGCCAACGCCGAGCGCCGCCGCAACCACGAACGCCAAAAAGCACTTGAGCCCCTGCTGCATATTCAGGAACGCTACTTGCTCAGCCCGAGCTCGTCCGCCCGCGGCTGCAGCGCCGCGATCACGAAGGCGATGTGCTCGTCGAAGTCCTCGCCCAGATCGGCGGCGCCCTGGCGCATCTCGTCGCGGTTGACAGCAGCGGCGAAGCTGGGCTGCTTCATCTTCTTCTTCACCGACTTCGGGGTCAGGCCCTCGATCCCGGTCGGCCGCACCAGCGCGACGGCAGCGATGAAGCCGGTCAGCTCGTCGACCGCGAACAGCGCCTTCGCCAACCGCGTCTCCCGCGGCACGCCCAGGTAGGGAGCGTGGCCGGCGACCGCGTCGATCAGCTCCTGCGGGTACCCCTTCTCCTCGAACAACTCCAGCGCCACCCGGGGGTGGCCGGTCTCCAGGTCCGGGTGCCGCTCGTAGTCGAGGTCGTGGAGGATCCCGGTCGCCGCCCAGAGCTCCTCGTCCTCCCCGTACTTCTCCGCGTAGGCGCGCATCGCCGCTTCCACCCCGAGCACGTGCCGCCGCAGCGACTCCGACTCGGTCCACTCGCAGAAGAGCCCCCAGGCTTCGTCTCGGGTCGGTGCCGGCACGCGATCGAGGCTAACAGCGGCGAGAAGGCGCGCCGCCTCGCTCGGTCGCTATAGTTAACCAAGTGGTTAACGATCCGTTCAAGGCACTCTCGCATCCGATCCGGCGGGGAATCGTCGAACGCCTCGCCGCCGGACCGGCCACGGTCGGGGAAGTCACCCGTGACTTCGGCGTCTCCAAGCCGGCGATCTCCAAGCACCTGAAGGTGCTGGAGGAGACCGGCGTCGTCACCCGCGTGGTCGAGGGCCGGACCCACCGCCTCTCGCTCGAGCCCAAGGCGCTCGACGAGGCGGCCGAGTGGATGGAGCGCCAGCGCGAGATCTGGGAGCGCCTGTTCGACGTCGTCGGTGAATACCTGCAAGAGAAGGAGTCGAAATGAACATGCCGCCGGTTGTCTCAGCGGAAGAGTGGAATGCAGCCCGCGAGGAGCTGCTGGTCAAGGAGAAGGAGCTGACCCGCGCCCGCGACGCGCTGGCCGCCGAACGGCGGCGGATGCCGCGGCTGGCGGTGGAGAAGGAGTACCGCTTCGAGGGGCCGAACGGCCCGGCGAGCCTGCTCGACCTCTTCGAGGGGCGCCGCCAGCTCGTCGTCTACCGCTTCTTCTTCGACCCGGACGTGAAGGGATGGCCCGACAAGGGCTGCCCCGGCTGCTCCTTCGTCGCCGACCAGGTCGCCCACCTCGCCCACCTCAACGCCCGCGACACCACCCTGGTCTTCGCCTCGCGCGCGCCGCAGGAGAACATCGCCCGCCTGAAGGAGCGGATGGGCTGGGAGATGCCCTGGTACACGATCACCGACTCCTTCGACTCCGACCACGACGTCAGGGAATGGCACGGCACCAACGCCTTCTACCGCGACGACGAGGGCGGGATCTTCCGCACCTACTTCGTCGACGGGCGCGGCGACGAGCAGATGGGCAGCACCTGGAACTACCTCGACATCACCGCGCTGGGGCGCCAGGAGGAGTGGGAGGACTCGCCCGAGGGCTACCCGCAGACGCCGCCCTACACCTGGTGGAACCGCCACGACGAATACGACCAGGCGACCGTCTCGTGATCCCCCTCGGCCACATCGCAGGGATGCCGCTGGAGGAGCTCCTGCCGGCGCTGGCCGGGCCCGCCGGCGGCCTCCTCGCCACCCGCGCCTGGCTCGCCCTCCGCTTCAAGCGCCGGGAGCCCGGCCGATGATCGAAGGCAGGACCCTCCAGATCGAACGCACCTACCAGGCGCCCGCCCAGGCCGTCTTCGACGCCTGGACCAGCCCCGAGGTGATGCGCCGCTGGTTCCACGGCGAACACGCCTGGCAGACCCCGGTCGCCGAAGTCGACCTGCGCCTCGGCGGCGCCGTCCGCGTCGTCATGCGCGACCCCGACAAGGACGTCGAGTACGGCGGCGGCGGCCGCTACACCGAGATCGACCCCCCGACCCGCCTCGCCTTCACCTGGACCTGGGACAACGAACAGAGGGAAACCCTGATCGAGCTCGACTTCGAGGAGGCCGACGGCGCCACCACGGTGCGCCTCACCCACAGCGGCCTCGAGGACGAGGAGTCGGTCCGCTCCCACGAAGGCGGCTGGAGCAACTGCCTGGACAACCTCGGGCAGGCGCTCTAGCCGGGAGGAAGCTCGTACTCGAAGGCGAGCTCGACCAGGCTTCCCTGTTCGACGTCCCAGGGCGAGATGACGCGCGAGCTGCCGCCGCTCGCGCGGGGCGGGTCGCCGCTGACCCCGATTCCGGAGACGACGAACAGGGCGATCTCGGGGAAGGTTCCCCGCGCGTGCTCGACCTCGTTGCGGGTCAGCAGCACCTTGGCTCCCGACGAGGTGGTCCCCTTGACCTCGACGTGCAGAACCTCCTCCCCGCGCCGGCAGAGCAGGTCGTAGGAGCGCCGCCTCGAGACGTCCGTGACGTCCCAACCCTCGCGTTCGTAGTAGGCGGTCGCCTCGCTCATCGCGTGATCCTCGATCGCCTTGCGGCGAGGCGTGAAGCTCTCGTAGCCCTGGCCCTCGGAGCTCTGCCCCGCGAGCTCGGCGAGCATGCTTCGCGCGGCGGCGATCTCGTCCTCGCGGGCGCGCTCCGCGATCCGCTCCCTCACTCCCTCCTGCAGCTCGGCGGCGACCAGCGGCCACCCGTCGCGGCGGTGTTTCGGCGCGATGAACCAGCGCCGCTGACCTCTCTGAAGGGGGTTCTCGACTTCGTCCAGGAGCGAGTCGAAGACGTCGAAGTTGGTCATCCCGGGTCGGTAGACGATGTACTCGTACTCCCCCGTGGCCATCTGCACCATCCGCAAGATCGCCGGTCGCGGACCGATCGCGCCGGCGATCTCGATCGTCGCGTTGTGGTCGTGGAGGACCGCCGGCCGCACCGGCTCGTCGCTGTCGAGGGCGCGGCGATTGACGAGGCTGAAGCTCGGCAGCGTGCCGTATATGTCGGGGACGCCGAAGAACTGCCGCCAGACCTCGAGCGGCGGCTGAACCTGCGTTTCGCGACCGCGGCCCTGCTCCCAGGTCAGGTCCATGACCAACTCGTCTCCCACCATGCGTTCTGCTTCGCCTCGGGGCGGTTGGATCCTCGTGTTCGGCGGCCCTTATGATCGCCGCAACAGAGGACTGGAGAACCCGCCGCCGTGGCAACGATTGAGGAACTGCTCGCCGCTCTGCCGGATGCAGAGATGCGAGAGGCTCTGCAGAGCGAGATCGCGCGTCTGAAGAAGAGCACGAAGTTCGGGCTCGTCTACGAGCGCCACATCCCCGAGACCGTCCTGGTCGGAGACATCCCGATCCGGGTCGGCGACACGGTCAGGCCGCGTCGCAGCAGCGACGGCGAAGAGAACCTGCGGGTCCTCGCCGTCGAGGGCGAGACGATCACCGTCGCCCCCGCCGGCAGCTCCAACGGCACCCGCGAGGAGATCGCCGCCTCGGAGCTGGTCGTGGTCAAAGGCTTCGGCGAACCGGTCTACCCGGTCCTGACCCCGATCGACGAGATCGAGAGGGACTCCGAGCGGCCGTACCACGCGGTGATCAACGGCGAGAACTTCCACGCCCTGCAGGCGATGGCGTACATGTGGGAGGGGCAGGCCGACTGCATATACATCGACCCGCCGTACAACAGCGGCGCCTCGGACTGGAAATACAACAACCGCTACGTCGACGGCACCGACCAGTGGCGCCACTCGAAATGGCTGTCGATGATGGAGCGGCGCCTGCGGATCGCGAAGCGGCTGCTGAAGTCGGACGGGGTCTTGATCTGCGCGATCGACGAGAACGAGGTCGCCCACCTCGGCGTCCTGCTGGAGGAGCTGTTCCCCGGATACCAGCGCCACCTCGTCACCATCGTCCACAACCCGAAGGGAACCGCCGGTCCGAACTTCAGCGTGATCAACGAGTTCGCCTACTTCGTCGTCCCCGACACGGACGAGCTGATCCTGCAGCTGCCGCCGCCCGCAGACGAACCGGAAGCGCTGCCGCTGGATCTCTTCGAGGACGACGACGAAGGCGACGAGGCGGAGGAGATCGCCGGCGAAGAGGAGGCGGCGGCCGAGGAGACCGACCCGGAGGCGCCCTACGGCTACAGCGTCCTCTACCTGCGCCGGCGAGGCGCCGAGTCGAGCGCGCGCGCCGATCGGCCACGGCAGTTCTACGCGCTCCTGGTCGACGAGAAGAAGAAGGAGGTCGTGGGCATCGGGCCCGAGCTGAAGCTCGAGGACTCCTATCCGCGGCCGAAACGCGAAGGCGACGTGCTCTGGGTCTACCCGATCGACGACGAAGGCCACGAGCGCGTCTGGCGCTACGGGCGCTCGACGATGAACGACCTGATCGAGCGCGGTCAGATCAGGGTCGGCCGGTACAACGAGCGGCGCGACGACTACACCCTGAACCACTGGAAGCCCCGTCTCAGCCCGCCGGCGCAGCGGGTCCGCACGGTGTGGTGGCGCACCTCGCTCGACGCCGGCACCCACGGGACGACCCTCCTGCAGCGCTACCTCGGCCGCCGCGGCGCCTTCCCGTTCCCGAAGTCCGTCTACGCCGTCCGCGACGCCCTCGAGGCGGTCGTCAGGGACCGGCCGGACGCCCTGATCGTCGACTTCTTCGCCGGCTCGGGCACGACGCTTCACGCCACGGCGCTGCTGAACGCCGCCGACGGCGGCCGCCGTCGCAGCGTGCTGGTCACCAACAACGAGCTCGATCCGAAAACCGCTCGCAGGCTCAACAAGGAGGGCTACTACCGCGGCGACCCGGAGTTCGAGGAGCACGGGATCTTCTGGTCGGCGACGAAGCCCCGCTGCGAAGCGGTGCTCTCGGGGCGGCGCCCGGACGGCGAGCCGATTCCCACCGGCAAGGCCTACACCCACGTCGACGGCCGCCCCTTCAGCGAGGGGTTCGAGGAGAACTGCGCCTTCTTCTCCCTCGACTACGCCGACCCGGACGCGGTCGAGCTGGGCGCGGCCTTCGAAGCGATCCACCCGCTGCTCTGGCTCAAGGCGGGGGCCCGAGGCGAGCGCCCGCGCGACGTCGACCCGGGCCAGGACTGGCTTCTCGCCCCGCAGTGCGGCTACGCGGTGCTCTTCAACGAGGACGCCCTGCGGGCGTTCCAGGAGGAGCTCGCCGCGTGCGAGGGAATCGACTATCTCTTCCTGATCACCGACAGCGAGGAGTCGTACGCCGAAATGTGCGCTCTGCTTGCCCAGGGTCGCCAGACCTCGATGCTCTACCGCGACTACCTGCGGTGCTTCCGCGTCAACGGCCCGCGGTAACGATCTGCATGGACATCGCACTGAAGGAGTTCCAGGAGCGGGCGCTCGCCCAACTCGTCCGCCAGACGCGCTCCGCCCGGCGCGACGTCGCCGAGGATCCCACGGCAAGGCAATCGCTGATGCTGTCCTCGCCGACCGGATCCGGCAAGACGGTGATCGCCACCGCCTGGATGGAGGCGGTCCTCCGAGGTGACGAAACCCATCCGGGCGACCCCGAGGCGAGGTTCCTCTGGGTCTCGGATCAGCCGGAGCTGAACGAACAGACGCGGCGCAAGATCCTCGACAACTCGTCCTTCTTCGGCAAGGACGACGTGGTCACGATCGACGCGAACTTCGACCGGGAGCGGTTCGAGGCGGGCAAGGTCTACTTCCTCAACATCCAGAAACTGGGCAAGGAGAAGTACCTGGTCACCCACGGCGACAAGCGCCAGTCGACGGTCTGGGAGACGGTCGCCGCAACCGTCGCGGCCCACCCGGCGAGCTTCTGGGTGGTGCTCGACGAGGCCCACCGCGGGATGACCGGGGCCCGGCACGAGAAAGAAGCCGCGACGATCGTGCAGAAATTCATCAAGGGCCACCCGCAGGAGATCCCGCCGGTGCCGCAGATCTTCGGCATCTCGGCGACGCCCGAGCGCTTCCAGGCCCTGATCACCGGCACCGGCCGGACGAGTCGCGAGCACGTGGTGAAGCCGGAGGAAGTCCGGGAATCGGGCCTGCTCAAGGACACGATCGTCCTCTGGCACCCCGAATCCGGCGCCGTCGCCGACTGGTCGATGCTCGAGGCGGCGGCCAAGCAGCTTCTCGACATGCGCGAGCGCTGGAGCAGCTACGCGGAGAAGGAGAAGGCGCCGCGGGTCGAACCGATCCTCGTGGTCCAGGTCGCAGACGCAGCCTCGGGCTCGGCGTCGGGCACCGACCTGGCCAAGGCGATCAAGATCGTCGAGGGCGTCACCGGCCCGCTCTCCGAGCACGAGGTCGCGCACTCCTTCCAGGAGCGAACGAGCCTCGAAGTCGGCGCCCGCACCGTGCGGTACGTCGCCCCCGCCGACATCCAGGGAGACGACCGGCTGCGGGTCGTCTTCTTCAAGCGGGCGCTCAACACCGGCTGGGACTGCCCCCGGGCCGAGGTGATGATGAGCTTCCGGGCGGCGGTGGACCACACCGCGATCGCCCAGCTGATCGGGCGCATGGTCCGCACGCCGCTGGCCCGGCGAGTGGCCAGCGACGAGACGCTGAACTCGGTCGGGCTCTACCTCCCCTTCTACGACGAGGACAGCGTCACGAAGGTGATCGACTACCTGACCAGCCCCGACCCCGAAGACGCGTTCCCCTCCGAGGTGAAGCGCGGCGAGGAGACCTACACCGCCGAACGCGCGGAGGGCAAGGAGGAGCTCTTCGCCCTCGCGGAAACGCTGCCGACCTACGTGATCGAGCGCCTCAGCAAGGCGAGCAACGTCAGGCGGCTGATGCGCCTGGGGCGGGCGCTCGCCTACGACGGCCTCGACGCGGAGGCGCCGGAGCGATTCCGCAAGAAGATCGTCGAGATCCTCGGCTCCGAGCGCGAACGCCTCGTCGGGGACGCCGACTTCCAGCAGGCGCTGGCGAAGTCGCAGGAAGTCGACATCCGCCGCCTCACGGTCTCCGTGATCGGCGAGGGCGAGGCGGAGAGCTCGGTGGGGTCGATGGCCCTCGTCGCCGAGAACGTCGAGGACCTGCACGCCCAGAGCGCCCGCAAGCTCGGCGAGGGCCTGCACGGCGCCTACCTGAAGGCCCGCGTGGGTTCAGCCGAGTCGCCCTCGCCGGCGCAGGTCAAGGTCGAGCTCTTCGCCCTGCTCGAGAACCCGGACACGATCGGCCGGCTGGAAACGGAGGCCGGGGAGGAATTCAAAGCCGCCGAGGTGCCCCGGCGCGCGGAGATCAACGAACTGCCCGAGGCGAGACGCATGGTCTACCACCGCCTGCTCCGGCAGGCGAGCAGCCCCGAACCCGAGGAACTCTTCCTTCCCGACGCGATCCAGGTCGTCGAAGGCGAGGACACCTGGCCCAAGCACCTCTACGTGGCTGAGGACGGAAGCTTCTCCACCGAACCCGGCAGCGGCTGGGAGACGGACGTGCTCGAGGTGGAACTCGCGCGCGACGACGTCATCGGCTGGTACCGGAACCCCGACCGCAAACCCTGGTCGCTCTCCATTCCCTACGAGTACAACGGAGAGAGGCCGGCCTACCCGGACTTCCTCCTCTTCCGCAAGTCCGGCTCAGGGATCCTCGTCGACATCCTCGAGCCCCACCGCCAGAACGAGGACGACACCTGGGCAAAGGTCAGGGGCCTGGCCACCTACGCCCAGCGCCACGGCAACCAATTCGGCCGCATCGCCTACATCGCCAAGCTCAAAGACACCTACCGAGCCCTGGACGTCAACGACGTCGACATCCGCACCAAAGCCCTCTCCGTCCTCAACAACCAGCACCTGATGCAGCTGGTCGAGACGGACGGCGTCCCGATCGGCTAGCGCCTAGTTGGGTCTGAGATCTTCGGCTTGAAAGGAGGAGGGACGGTGGCACAGGCAGCGAGATTCCGCCGCTGATGTGACCCGGATGCGACCTAGACAGCGGCGAACGCCGGTGCGAGGTCGTCAGCGCTGGCTTTGACCGGCTCCGGAATCGTTACCCGCAGTTCGCCCTCGTTGTCGAGGATGCGCTGAGCGCCGAGAACGGTCAGCCCCACGATCCGCTGGCTGCCCGGTGCGTAGCGCAGCACGTGACCCTCCGGCGTCTCCTCGCCCTCCGCCTCCTGGGGCTCGCCGACATGCAGGTAGACCACGTCGTTGTCGACGTCGTAGTCGGCATGGTCGAAGGTGATGTTGCCGATCCTGATGTCCACTTGGTCCATGACCACGGATCCTTCCGGTTTCCGAACGCGGAGATAACCCGCGCTGGCTCCTGTTCATAGCCTACGACTACCGGCAGCCAGCGACTAGCTTTTGCGGCGGTGATGAGGCTATGTCGACATTGGCCCCGAACTGCTGTCTCCCCTAACGCTCTGACGTTGCCTTGAAAGCGTCGCAGAACACGCAGCCGGGCTCGCCCTGATCAAGAGACTTGGTTACGACGCCGAGCTCGCCGCGATAGGTGAGTTGAGCAAATGGAGAGCGAAGGCCCGTTTGATAGGCCATGAACTCGGTGACCGCGAGGGAGGCCACTACGCCGTTCAGAGAAACAACCGATGGCCCCGTCTCATCCAAGGCATCGGAATCGACCCCATAAATTTTCCGATGCGCCTCAATCTGCGCTGGATCTAGCCCCTCCCGAGCGATCGCCTCTTGATCAAGGATGCCCGGGAGGCATACCAAGCAGCCGTCACCACCGCAGAACACCATGCGGCCGCCGTACGCGGGATCCTCAGCATCTCCGAGGACATCCGTCGCGATATCGAGGTACGGCAGCCCATTTGCATAGGAACGACTCAGCAGCTCTAACCGATGGACATCTTTGTCCAAGCAGCCAAAGACGAAGTCGGCATTCGTGAAGAATTCTGAAGGAGCTTCGGCGATTCTGCCCTCAAACGTATCGACCTCTGAGTCGCCCCGTACCCCTTCGATAACACGCTGGGCCACTCTGAGCTTGGGAGTCTTTGCCGGCACATCCGTTTCCAACGCGCCGATGAGTCGGTTCATGCTTGACGGCGTGACGAAATCAAACTCGATGAGCTTGAAGCGACGGACTCCGAGGTAAACCAACTGTTGAAGAACGTGCGACCCCAGACCACCTACGCCGCAAATCGCAACGCAGGTCTCCTCGATCAGATCTTGTCCTTTAGTCCCAAACAGCGCTTCATTTCGGCTAAAGCGGGACATCGTCACCTTCTTCCCTCAGGATCTCCAGGGTCAGAGACGTCGCTTTGATCAATTTGCCGTCAGAGATTTGGAGCTCTCCGACCTGCTCAGCGACTGCACCTGGCTCAATCCATGCCAGCCCGTCAAAGCTGTCTTCGTCCCAAACCATTGCGCCATAAGGGCGGCCCTGCAGACGCCACCGCATCGAGGGAACCCATTCACGGAGGCCTTTGACATCGCTGGGCGAGAATGCCACGCCACCACGACTGCCAATGTGCGAGTGAACCTCGATAAGTGAGCGGTCGGCGCTCGTTGCTTCGCGGAGAATCATGCCGATCGTCTCATCGGTAAGGCTCACGTGGTAGCTGGATTGGATCTCAAACCCGTCGCTGGGAATTGCGATCCAATCAGCAAGATGGAACTGCCGGTCGCCAACATCGCATTCGGCCAGGAAGAAGCCGACGTGCTCTACCTCTCCAAACAGGTCGTTGCGCATTCGATCAAAGAGCTGAGTGCTGATTTCGAATGTAGCCATTAGCCCCCCTCCCCCAACCGCCGCGCGAACGAGCGGACGAAGTCGAGCATGTTTGCTCCCGACCGGATGTCAGTCTTGGGTACCCATCCCCCCTCAGGCGCCCAGGAGAATTGCCCCCAGTCTGGGCCCCAGGGGGTTTGAGTCGGATAGGTGTAATTCCCAAGTGCTAAGCCCGAGAGAAGTTCCAAGCCGGGGTGAACCCAAAACCCATAGGGCGCCTCCCCGACCTGGGCAGGTATGCGAAAGGCCAATTGGATCTCAGGTCCCTGCCGAAAAACACCTTCCGGCAGGCGATACGCGGGAATGCGAACCCAGTTGACCCCTTCATGCGGATGGAGCTCTGCCTCGGGGAAGACGCCCCCCACGAGATCGAACTCCTGCTCTACCCGGTTCATCCGCGCTGGAACTTGATCTTCTTGCCAAACCCGTGGCCGGGTTTCAGCGTGACTACCTCGTCCTCTGCGAGGGTCCGTTCGCTGTTGTCAGCAAGGTTGACCTCGACGACCTGCTGGTTTTCCTCCCAGCCGGCTATCTCTCGAATCTGTGCGACGGTGACGGTGTCCTCGCCCCACTCGTGCTCGATGCCTTCGATGTTGATCTCGTACTTCGGCCCTTTCGGGCCTTTTGGGTCTTTCGGCGCTTTCGCGGTCATCCTGCGATATTTCCCTTCTGCCGTCTGAACGGCGATCGGAGTGGTTCAGCTATGAGGCGCTTCGATGTGCGGCCGGTTTGCTTAAGCGAGCGCCGGCCGCAGCTTCCTTCTTCGACTGCGTCAGAACTGTAGCATACCGCTCCTGCTGTAGAAGCGTCGGCGTTCTGCTTGACCTTTGTCCCCATTCACGTCAATATCCCGGCATGCCCCAGCCCAAAAAGCCGAAGTCCCAAGGAGGCGAGCCGTCCCGCCTTGGCGATCGCCTGAGAGGCTCTCGAGAAGAGCGCGGAATCAGTTTGCGGGAGATGGAGCGGCGATCGGGCATCAACAGCGGGTACTTGAGCCAGTTGGAGCGAAACGAGATCGCCCAGCCAAGCCCCTCCGTTCTCGGCCGCATCGCCGACTCTTATGGCGAGCCGTTTGAGGTCTTAATGGAGTGGGCGGGCTACATCAGGAGCGCCCCCGAGGGCCTATCTCCGAACAAAAAACGGGCCCTCAACTTCATCCCTGACGACATCAACGATCAAGAGTTGAAAGCGCTCCGAGCTGTGTTAGCGGCGCTTCGAGGGAACGACGCCTCTGCCAACTCCCTCAGAAAGCGCCATCGCTATGACATCCGGCTACAAGAGAACGAAAGACTTGTCGTCAAAGCCACGGCTAAGGCTCTGCTGAGAGAGATGGATGCCATGGATAGCGACCAGGCCGTCGATTTAGACCAAGCTTTGAGCGTCGCCAAGCTAGTAGAGGCGGGGGTGATCGAACTCGATCTCAATCAAAAGAAGAGACTCCGTGATCGATTTGGTCACCTCGTTGACTGGGCTCTTTCAAACCTTCAGGGGATGGTCAACCTCGATTCTGGCGAGGTGTTTGTTCAGCCAGGCTTATACGAGCCGCGGCGGCGCTTCGTCCTCGCCCATGAGATTGGACACGCAGCACTTGAGGATCACCGGCTCGTATTTGCCCATCTCGATGATGACAAGCGGCTGGATCCCGAGTTCGAAGATCGTCTTGAGTCCCAAGCGAACCACTTCAGTATCGAGTTGCTATCGAAGGGTGATCGCCTTCGTCAAGAGTTCGATGGGTCACAGCCAACCATTGCAAATTTGCGGCGAGTCACGAGCCACTTTGGAATTTCACTTCAAGCAGGGGCCCGCAGGATCGCTGAAGAAACCAGACAGGAGTGCGCCATAGCTATAGCTTGGCGTGCCAATCGAGGTAGGGGTTCTCTCTATTTGGACAGCTATAAGGTCTTGACCTCGGCGAGTTTCGAGCAGCGCTTCCGCTGGCAAACGCTGGGGCCTCCTGTGGATGAGATCAAGAGCGCTCTCCGGTCGATCGCTGCTTCCGGACTTGCTGAGCCTTTCAGCAGCTCAGATCTAGGCGGTAACAACGCCCTTATCTCTGTTGACGGCAGAGATGCTCATTTTGCCGTTATCGCCATGC
>JALYWY010000292.1 GCA_030852475.1 Actinomycetota bacterium
GTCCTTGCTGAGCACGAGCTGCTCGGGGAGGGCCGTGCGCGGCGGGGGCGACGGGTCGGCCGCGACCGAGATCGTCTCCGCGACCGAGCGGGTCGTCTCCGCGAGCTTGCCGCCGAAGTCGATGCTCACGTGGTCGTCGTCGGCGCTCGCGAGCACACCGACCTCGCCGGGCTCGAAGCCGGCCGCCTTGAGGTGGTGGAGGATCTCCTCGGCCTCGTTCTCGAAGCGCAGCACGGTGACGTCGGCGCCGATCTCGACGTCGGCCAGCAGCGAGCCCTGCTCGCGGATCCCCTCGACGATCGGGTGGCCGTGCGGGCAGGTGGTGGCGTCGCCGATCGCGGCCCGCATCCGCTCCTCCAGCACTGGGCTCATCGCGTGCTCGATCCGCTCCGCCTCCTCGTGCACCTCGTCCCAGGGGATGCCGAGGACGTCGGTGAGGAAGCGCTCGATCATCCGGTGGCGGCGGACGATGTGGCTGGCGTGCTCGCGCCCGGACTCGCTGAAGGCGAGCGTCTTGTCGGGGTTGCGCTCGACGTAGCCGTCGTCGATCAGGCGGCCGATCATCTCGTGCACGGTGGGGGGCGAGAGCTGCATCGCGCGGGCGATGTTGGCGCCCGTGATCGGGAGGCCCGCCTCCTCCAGCCAGAACATGATCTGGAGGTACTCCTCCTCCGCGACGGTGGCGTGCTCGTGCGACATCCCCGAGCGATCTTAGTGCGGAGGCTGGCTGGCGCCGACGAGCGTCGAGACGACCGCCTCGTAGAAGCCGTCGCCCATGCTGCCTTCGGTAACGGTGACATTGTCCCAATTCGAAAGCGCGGCCCGCAGACCGGCGTCGTGCTCGGGGCCGTTGGCGACGACGAAGAACCGGCCGACCGAGGCGGCCGCCTCGAGGTCCTCGATCGAGTCGCCGATCGCGATGCACGCCTCCGGGTCGTACCCGCGCGCCCTGCGGTGGGCCTCGACCCCCTTCGCCTTGCTGGCCCCGCCCGGCACCAGGTGGTAGGCGTGGGTGCGGCCCTCGATCGCCGGCATCGGCCGCCCGATCGCGCCGTTGTCGAGCAGCCGCAGGTCGTCGGCGCCCTGCTCGCGCAGCAGCGCGTTCGCCTCCTCGACGTCGACCTTGCCGCGGAAGAGGTGGGAGAGGACGCGGCCGTGGTGCCAGGGCGAGTGGTACTCGAGCCGGCCCTCGAAGTGCTGGAAGAGCAGCTTCGGGATCCCGCGCGCCTCGATCTGCTCGTAGATCGTGCCGTCCTCGTTCGGCGCCATCTCGCCGGTCATCAGCGTCGTCTCGCCCTCGATCGCAAAGGCGCAGCCGGCCTCGTAGATGTAGGAGGTCTGGCCCATCAGCCGCGCCGCCTCGTGCACCTGCGGCTCGCGGCGGCCGGAGACGATCACGACCTCGGCCCCGGCCCGGTGGCAGGCCTCGAGCGCCCGCGCCTGCGCCAGCGAGAAGCCGCCCTCGGCGTTGCGGAAGAGCGAGCTGCGGTGACCGAGCAGGGTCCCGTCGAGATCGGTGTAGACGCAACGGAGCGGCATTGGCGCGGTCGCTACCGTAGCGGGGAATGGCGTGGAGACTGGCTGACCGGACCCTCGACCTGGCGCGGCCGATCGGCGCCGGGATCGTCAACGTCACCGTCGACTCGATGTTCGAGGGCGCGCGCAGCGGCACGCCCGAGCAGGCGGTCGCCGACGGGCTGGCTCTGGCGGAGGCGGGCTTCGAGATGCTCGACGTCGGCGCGGTGGCGGCGAAAGCGGGGCCGCCGGTGCGGGCCGAGGATGAGGCCGCGGCTCTGGTGCCGGCGGTGCAAGGGCTGGCACGGCAGGCTGACGTGCCGGTGTCCGCCGACACCTTCTCGGTCGAGGTGGCGCGGCGGGCGCTGGCGGCGGGGGCGACTGTCGTCAACGACATCTCCGGCGGCTCGGAGGAGATGTTCGAGCTGGTGGCCGAGACGGGCTGCGGATACGTGCTGATGCACATCGAGGGGCCGCCGCGGGTCGACCGGCCCTGGCGCGAGTACGGCGACGTCGTCGACCACCTGCGGGCCTGGTTCGAGGGGAGAGTCGAGCTGGCTCGGAACTTAGGGGTGGGAGAGGAGCAGATCGCGATCGACCCCGGCCTCGACTTCGACCTCGGCCCCGAGCAGGACCTGGAGATCCTGCGCCGGCTCGGCGAGCTGCACGCGCTCGGGCTGCCGCTCTACGTCTCGCTCTCCCGCAAGGACTTCATCGGCGCCGTGCTGGCGGGGTCGTGGGAGGAGCGGCTGCCGGCGCGCGAGCGCGAGTGGGGGACGGTCGCTGCCGTCACCCTCGCCGTCCGCGAGGGCGCCGACGTCCTCCGCATCCACGACCGCTCCTCCCTCCAAGCCCTCCGCGTCGCCAGCGAGATCAGCCGCCCCCCTCAGGCCGACGGGCCTAAACCGCTCGATATACGAGCGGAATCGGCCCACCGGGGTGGGGTGTGACGCCGCGCGGGGGGAGTCTGCTCTCGTCGGATTGGGCGGTCGCGATTGACCCAGCGCGGCGGGACGGGCGGATCGTCGCCCAGTCGGCCGAAGACGAGCGGCGCTCGCGGCCGGCGCCGCTGCCGGCGGAGCTCGATCGCGGACTCGTGGAGGCGCTCGGGCGGGTCGGGATCGACTCCCTCTACACGCACCAGCTGCGCGCCTTCGAGCTCGCCGCCGACTCGAACCTGGTGATCACCAGCGGCACCGCCTCGGGCAAGAGCCTCGCCTTCAACCTGCCGGTGCTGAACGGGATCGCGGCGCAGCCGAAGAACCGGGCGCTCTACCTCTACCCGACCAAGGCGCTGGCCCAGGACCAGGCGCGCAAGCTCGCCCAGTTGCGGCCGCCGGGCCTGCGCGAGGCGATCTACGACGGCGACACCCCGCGCGAGGAGCGGCCGGCGATCAGGAGGCGCAGCAATTTGATCCTCACGAACCCGGACATGCTCCACATGGGGGTCCTGCCCAACCACAAGAGCTGGGGCGACTTCCTCGCCAACCTGCGCTGGGTCGTCGTCGACGAGGCCCATACCTATCGCGGGGTCTTCGGCTCCCACGTCGCCAACGTGCTGCGGCGGCTGCGGCGGCTGGCGCGCGCCTACGGCTCCGAGCCGCGCTTCCTGCTCGCCTCGGCGACGATCGCCAACCCCGAGGAGCTGGCCGAGGGCCTGGTCGGGACGCCGTTCGAGCTGGTCGATGACGATGGCGCCCCGCGCGCCGGGCGCGAGATCGCGATGTGGAACCCGCCGCTGATCGACGAGAAGAGCGGGACGCGGCGCTCGGCGCTCGGCGAGGCGGCCGACCTGCTGGCCGAGCTCGTCAGCCACGACGTGCGGACGATCTGCTTCCTCAAAAGCCGCCGCGGGATCGAGCTGATCCAGCGCTTCGCCCGCGAAAACCTCGAGCGGCGGGGGAAGCCGGAGCTGGCGCGGCGGATCGCCCCCTACCGCGGCGGCTACACCCCGCAACAGCGGCGCGAAGTCGAGGCGCGGCTGGCCTCGGGTGAATTGCTGGCGGTTGTCGCCACCGACGCGCTGGAGCTGGGGATCGACGTCGGCGAGCTTGACGCGGCGATCTGCGTCACCTTCCCCGGCACCGTCGCCAGCCTGCGGCAGATGTGGGGGCGGGCCGGGCGCCGCCGCCGCGGCCTCGCCGTCTACGTCGCCGGCCAGGACGCGCTCGACCAGTTCTTCTGCCGCCACCCGGAGGAGTTCCTCGGGCGGCCGGTCGAGGCGGCGATCCTCGACCACGCGAACGAGCAGATCGCCTCCCGGCACCTGATCGCCGCCGCCTACGAGCTGCCGCTGACCGCCGAGGACGACGATGTCTTCGGCGACGGCTGGCGCGAGCGGGCCGAACGGCTGCAGGAAGCGGGGGAGCTGCGCGCGGCCGGCGGCAAGCTGCTGCCGCGCCGCAGCGAGTTCGTCGCCAACCGGATCGCGCTGCGCTCGGCCTCGGCCGACTCGGTCGCGGTGATCGAGCGCGACGCGGGGGAGATGCTGGGCCTGGTCGAGGCCGAGCGTGCCTTCACGACGATCCATCCCGGCGCCGTCTACCTCCACCTCGGCCGCTCCTACGAGGTCGACCGGCTCGACATCGAGGAGCGGCGCGCGCTCGTCTCCTCCTTCGACGGCGACTGGTACACGCGCCCGAAAAAGGAGACCGAGATCTACATCGAGCGCATCCACGAGCAGCGCGAGGTCGCCGGGGTCCAGCTGAACTTCGGCGAGGTCTCGGTGACCGAGCAGGTGATCGCCTTCCAGCGCGTCTCCGTCTCCGACCAGGAACCGATCGACATCGTCGCCCTCGAGCTGCCGGAGCAGAACTTCGTCACCCAGGCGCTCTGGTACGTGCTGCCGGACCCGCTCAGTCGCAAGCTGCCGACCGAGGCGCTGCTCGGCTCCCTGCACGCGACCGAGCACAGCCAGATAGCGGTGCTGCCGCTGATCGCGATGTGCGACCGCTGGGACATCGGCGGCCTCTCCACCAACGTCCATTTCCAGACCGGCCGCTCGACGATCTTCATCTACGACGGCCACCCCGGCGGGGTCGGGATCACCAGGCGCGGCTACGAGGAGTTCGAGCGCCTGCTGGCCGACGCCGAGCGGCTGATCGCCGAGTGCCCATGCGAGTCCGGCTGCCCCTCCTGCGTGCAGAGCCCCAAGTGCGGGAACCTCAACGAACCGCTGCACAAGGCCGGGGCGCTGGAGC
>JALYWY010000325.1 GCA_030852475.1 Actinomycetota bacterium
CCACAGGACCGCACAAGGTATAAAAAAAGAACCACCGCCGACCCGACGCTGCCGCCGTGTCCGCGCACCGTTCGGATCAGCTCCAGGTTCTCGAAGAGGACGTCGCCGTCGTAGAGGCCCATCGCCAGCACCCGCGAGCGCCGCACCGCCAGCGTCCCGGGGTAGTCGCGGCCGAGGCTGCGGTTGAGCAGCGTCCGCGCCGTGTCCCAGCGGGCGTGCCAGGGCAGGCGGTCGAAGTAGTTCTGCGGCCGCACCAGGTCGTGCTCCTCCAGCAGCGCCGCGGTGCGCCGCAGCGCCTCGGGGTCGTAGCGGACGTCGTCGTCGGCGATCACCACGCGCTCGTGGGAGGCGAGGCCCAGCCCGGTCCTGACCCCGGAGACTTTCCCCATCAGCCACTCCTCGCCCTCGGCCGGCGGCACGTGGGTCGCGTGCTCCCCCCATGCCTCCGCGTTGGCCGCGAAGACCTCCGGCGGCGAGCCGTCGACGACGATCACCTCGGCACAGTGGGAGGCGATCGCCGCCAGGTAGTCCGCCAGCTCCCGCCGCTGGGCGCCGTCGCGCCAGCGGACCGGCACCACGTAGGAGATCACGCCGCGGCCGGGACGAGGGGCGAGCGCAGCGACGTCTCCCCTCCCTCCCACGAGTCCATCAGGTGGATCGCCCAGCGCGCCTCGATCTGCAGCAGCGCCCGGGCGCCGAAGAGGATGTCGGCGGCGACCTCGGGCTCCTCCGCCGCCAGGCCGCCGGCCAGGTCCCAGGCGGCGATGTTCTCGTGCACGGCGTCGGCCTCGACGTGCTCGTCGTAGAAGTGGGTGACCTCGGGGCCGTAGCCGAGCCGGCGCAGGGCGTTGCCGTAACGGCGGTTGGGGATCGAGGAGGTCATCTCGAAGGCGGCGAGGTGGCCGACGATGGCGCCGCGGCGGCGGCGGTGCAGGCCGAAGCCGGTCATCAGGTTCACCGTCGCCATCGTCACCCCCGGCCAGCGGTCGAGGTAGCGCCCGTAGGCGGGGTCGAGCCCGAGCCCGCTCATCGTCTTCGCGAAGAGGACGGAGTGCATGCGCTCGGCGCTGCCGCCGCCGTACTCGTCGAACTGGACCTCGAGCAGCGCCGCCTTCGGCCGCGGCGAGAGCCGCATGATCGCCCAGGAGTGCGGGTCGGACTCCTTCAGCTGGTAGGCGGAGCGGTGGACGACGTGCTCGAGCATCTGCTCGCGGGTCGCCTGCGTCTCCATGTAGCGGGAGAGCGGCGGCCCGGGGTCCTCGGCGACGATCCCCTGCAGGGCCTCCCCCACCGACTCCAGCTCGGCCGCTTCGGCCGGGGGGACGAGCTCTGCCATCGCCTCCGCGAAGGGTCGCTCCAGCGCTCCCCGGAAGGAGAGCAGCGACGGCGACCACTCCCAGGCTTCGTCGACGCCGCGAATGCCCGTGTAGTGGAGCTCGTAGGCGACGTAGAGGGCGAGCTGCAGGTCCTCGTCGGCGATCGGGTCGGCGGAGTCCACCAGGCCCGGCGCCGCCAGCCGCGTGTGCGGCGGTCCCGCAAGGGCTTCGAACAGCTGCTCGCTGAGGGGGCCCCGCGGCTCGGGCAGCTCGATCAGGCGCCCGGCCATGGCTCCGGAGCGCTCGGGGCTTTGAACCCGATCAGCTTGTGGGTGCCGTCGCAGAGCGGGCGCATCCGCGACTTGCCGCAGCGGCAGAGGGCGATCGTCCGCCGCTCGGTCTGCAGCTCGTTCCCGTCCTGATCCTGGACGACGAAATCGCCGCGAACCAGATAGGGGCCATCGGGGTAAGGCGTGATCGTCACCGGCGGCGCCGATGGGGACTGGTCGGGGGGCATCCCGGTACCGATACCCATCCGTCGCTTTGATAAATCGCCCCATTCCTTGGGTATGAAAACGGCATGACCGTCCAGCCGGAGAACCGACCAGATGAAGTAAGCAGCGATGGCGATGGCTACGACTCGGTGCGCGCCGAGATCTCGCGCGAGATGGTCCGCCTCTACAAGGAGCTGTTCGGCCGCGGGCCGACCAAGGCACGAACCGAATTCGCCGGGCCCGACATCGTCATCTGCTCGCTCGAGAACACCTTCACGCCTGCCGAGCGCAGCCTCGCGGAGATGGGCGAGCACCAGCGGCTGCGGGACACGCGGATGTACTTCCAGGCTGCCACCGATGAGAAATTCCGCGGGATCGTCGAACGCCTGACCGGGCGCAAGGTGCGCGCCTTCATCAGCGGACTCGACGCGGAAAAGGACGTCTGCGCCGAGGTCTTCTACCTCGAGAGCAAGTCGTAGCGCTGCGATTGGGATTCCGAATCCCTGGGTAGACGGCCCAGACAGGGTCGGAAGGCGATCGATGCGGTCCGGCACTGATCCCACCCACGGAAACGCCTGAGCCGGTCATCGGTTTGCGAGCGGGTCGCAGGGTTATCGAACCCCAACCCCGAGGGAGGACCCGCCCATGGACCGCGGACCGATTCCGCTCAACGCGCACGCGATGCTCGAGCCGCTGATGGCGGTCTTGATCATCGCCGCCCCCTGGATCTTCGGGTTCAGCGAGACCGACAGCGCCACCGCGATCTGCGTAATCGTCGGCGTGACGATGCTGATCGTCGGCTCGATGACCGACTGGCGGCTATCGCTGGCGCGGGTGATCCCGTTGCGGGCGCACATGATGGGCGACCTGGCCCTGGGGGCGGTGCTGCTGCTCTCACCCCTGGTCTTCGGCTTCGCCGACGAGGGCGGGCCGACCCGCTTCATGGTGATCGTCGGTGCGCTCGAGGTGCTGACGGCGCTGATGACCCGCTGGGACCGGACCGAAGCCGAACCGACCTACACGCGCGAGCACGGCCAGGAGGGAGGAAGCGCCCGAGCCGCTCGCTGACCCAAAGCCACCCCCGGCGCACGGCCGGGGCCCTTTCCCTTCCAGGGCCCCGGCGGTGCGCAACCAGTCAAAGGAAAGGAAAACCATGTTCAGACACACCAAACAACTCGCCTACAAAGTGCGGGTCGACGAGCCGAACCCGATCTTCGCCAAATACCTCCAGCAGGCGATCGGCGGGGTCGAGGGCGAGATCCGCGTCTGCCTCCAGTACCTCTTCCAGGGTTGGGGCAACCGCGGACCCGATCGCTACAAAGACATGCTGCTCAACACCGGCACCGAGGAGATCGGCCACATCGAGATGCTCGCCACCGCGGTGGCGCTGAACCTCGAGGGAGCGCCGGCGAAGCTGCAGGAGGAGATCGCCGGCAAGAACGGCGCGGTCGAGGCCGTGCTCGGCGGCCAGGACCCGCGCCACGTGCTCTCCGCGGGGCTGGCGGCGATGCCCGCCGACGCCAACGGCAACCCGTTCAACGGCTCCTGGGTCGTCGCCACCGGCAACATCGGCTCCGACATGGTCGCCAACGTCCACGCCGAGGCCAGCGGCCGGCTGCTCGCCACCCGGCTGTGGGAGATGACCGACGACCCGGGGATGAAGGACATGCTCTCGTTCCTGATCGCCCGCGACACCATGCACCAGAACCAGTGGATGGCGGTCCTGGAGGAGCAGAAGGACATGGGGCTGCCGGTCCCGCCCGACTTCCCGCAGGAGCAGGAAAAGCAGGAGTTCGCCTACGACTTCTTCGTCCACTCCGATGGAGAGGTTCCGAAAGACGCCCGCTGGACGAGCGGCAGCTCGGTCGATTCGAAGGGCGAGTTCGGGGTACGTGAGGCGGAGCCGATGGGCGAGGTGCCGAAACTGGCCCCGCCCGAAGCGCGACCGGAGTTGCACAGCACCCCGATCCCGGCCAAAGGCGGGATCCTCCGCAAAGCAAAGGATGCGATGACGCCATGAACGGAGAGCAGGAGAAACAGGGCGAGGCGGCCGAGAAACAGGGCCAGGAGTCGGACAAGCAGACCCCGACGGCCCCGCCCGAGGCCCAACCCGACGATCAGGAGGACGGCCGAACCCCGCCCCCCGACGATCTCTCCAAGGACCCGGCCTACGAACCCGAGGACGAGTCCCTGAAGGACATCAAGGGGGGCTGACCATGGCCGCCCGCGGCATCGAGGAGGTTTTGAAGGACCACCTCAGGCTGCGCGAGCGCGGCGAGCTCGAGCAGGACATCCGGCGCAACTACGCGCCGGATGTCGTCCTGCTCACCCCGACCGGCTCCTTCCACGGACACCAGGGCGTGCGCGACTCGGCACAGCTGCTCTACAAAGCGATCCAGGATCCCGAGTGCTACCAGTACGACTCGATCGTCTGCGACGACCGCGTCGCCCTGCTCGAGTGGTCGGCGCGGACGGAGGAGATGAGCATCACCGGCGGCGTCGACAGCTTCCTGATCGAGGACGGCAAGATCCTCGTGCAGACGATCCGCTACACCGTCACCTTCTCCGATCTCAGCCAGGCCAAATCGCTGGCCTGACCAGCGGCGGGACTAGCCGCCGCCGATCGCTTCGTTGACCTTGCCGGTGCCCTCGCAGTTGGGGCACTCGGCGCCGTCCTTCTCGCCGCTGCCTTCGCAGACCGGGCAGACGTTCTCGCCGGAGGAGGGCTCGCCGGGCGGAGCTTCGTCGCCGGGCATGCGCTCCTCGCCGGGCTTCAGGTCGTCGTTCATGGCGCCCCCATCCCCGCCGCGGCTTTCGGCTAAACGGGCTCCAGCGGCCAGATGACGACGTCCTGGCGCGGCGAGAAGTGGAGCAGCGGCTCGCCGTCCAGCTCGATCCCGAACGGCATCGCCATCGTGTTGGTCTCGATCTCCGCCCAGGCGTCGTGCAGCGGCCAAGGCGGGTGGTGGATGTCGCCGCGCCGGATGCGTTCGCCCTCGTCGAGGGTGTAGAGGCAGTAGCGCTCGGTCAGCCAGCGCTCGAGCGAGCCGTCGCGGATCGGCAGCTCCTCGCCTTCGGACCCGTACCTGGCTTTGAAGTAGGCGGGCGGGCCGTCGTCGGAGGTGCGGATCAGGTCGTAGCCGATACCTCCCTCCCCGTCGCGGTCGATCTCCATCTGCGAGCGGAAGTACGGCAGGCGGTAACTGCGCCGGGCGGCGGCGACGGCGGCGTGGCTGTCGGCGTCGAGGCTGAGGAAGTAGATCCCGGGCTGACCGTCGACGCTGACGTAGGTGCGGACGTTCAGCTCCGGGAAGGTCGAGAGGATCGGCGCCGGGAGCGTCCCCCGCAGGCGCAGCCCGCGGACGCAGAAGGGAGTGATGCCGAGGTAGGCGGAGCCTTCGTAGGTGTCGATCGGCAGCTGCGCCGGCACGACCCGGCGCAGCTCCTCCTCGGGCACGCGCCAGTGGGCGAAGAGGAGGTCGATCCAGGTCTGTCCCATCAGCCAGGTCGTCTCCGGCATCGGCCAGGGACGGTGGCGGGTGTCGCTCAGCACCGCCCGCTGGCGCCAGAGGTCGGTGAGGAGCTTGATCATTCGTCCTCTTCGCCGGTGCGGTCGCGGATCGAGCGCACTACCTCGGCGTCGAGCGGCTCGACCGAGACCAGCTCCCGGGGGAAGATCAGCAGCGCTCCGTGGTCGGCGTCGAGGTCGACGTCGTCGCTCAGCTCACCCGCCAGCTCGACCACCACCTTCTCCTCGACGCTGGCGTCGCTTTTCCAGGCGAGGTAGCGGTAGAGGCCCTCGCGGGCGGGGAAGACGGCGATCCCCTGGCGCCGGGTGCGGTGGATCTCGCCGCTCCCCTGGCAGGTGGGGCAGGTCTGTTCGAAGCGGACCCGCCCCTGGCAGGCGGGGCAGCCGGGGTCCGAGCCCGCCTCCATGCAGGAGAAGCACTCGTACACCGTGGTCCCCTGCCCCCCGCACTTGTCGCAGGGGCCGTGGTCGGGCTCGCCCCAGGGTTCGGTGACCTGCTCGTCGGGGTCGAGCAGCACCCCGGGGTCTTCTCCCGCCGGGTGACAGTGGAAGAAGGTCCTGGGGGGCTGCGTCGACATCGATCCCTATCTAGGTCCCGCCGCCGTTTTTCCGTGCCTGCTTGGCCGCCTCGGCCGCCTCCTCCAGCCGCTCGGCCTCGCGCTCGGTGGCCACCGCCTCCTCTTTGGCCTCGATGCTCTCTTCTTTGGCCTCGAGCTTCTCCAGCTGCGCGGTCTTCTCCGCTTTGGCGTTCGCGCGCTGAGCTTTGGCCGCCGCTTTCTTGGCTTTCTCTTTCTTCTTCTGCTCGGCTTTCCTGGCGCGGGCCTCGCGTTCTTTGCGCCGCTTCTCGGCTTTGCGCCGCTCCTGCTCGGCCTGGCGCCGGGCTTCGGCGGCGGCCTTCTCGGCGGCTTCGCTGACTTTCGCCTGCCGCTCCTCGGCCTCGCGCTCCTGCACCTCGGCTTTCTCGCGCAGCTCGGTCGCCCGCTCGCGCTCCTTGGTCGCCAGCAGCGCCGCGCGGCCTTCTTCCCGCAGCTCCGGGTCGGCGAAGAGCACGCCGGTGGCACTGCGAGCGCCGGCTTCGGCTCGGTCGAGCAGGTGCCTGGCCGAGGAATCGGAGCCACCGAGGGCCCCCAGGGCAATGTCAAAGGGGGCCCGCGCCAGCTTCAGCGACGAGTTGAAGATCGTCTTCGGGACGGTCGGCATCGACATTCAGTTCTCCTCCTTGGGATCGATCGCGGCGGCGGCCGCTTCGGCACGGTCGGCTTCGCGCTGCAGCTCCGCTGCCTCGCGCTTGGCCTCCCCCTTCTCCGTCGCCGCCTCTTGACGTTTGGCCTGGGCGTGGCCTTCACCGCTCAGCCGCTCGCGCTCGGCGACGGCCTTCTCGACCTCGGCCCGGCGCGCAGCCTCGCGCTCCTCCTCGGCCCGCTTGCGCTCGGCCTCCTCCTCGGCCGCGATCTCGGCGGCCTCCAGTTCGACCTCGTGGCGCTCGGCCTGGGCCCCGGCGCGCTCGGCCTCGATCTCGGCTTCCTGCTCCTTGCGCTCGGCCTCGGCCTCCTTGGCCGCCGCCTCCGCCTGGGCGTCGGCCTGGACCTCCTGCAGCCGCCCCTCGCGGTGCAGGTCTTCCCGCCCCAGCGCCTCTCCGGCCAACTGCTTCGCCTTGCCCACCACCTTGCCCAAAGGGCCGCCGGCGACTCGCTCTTGCTCGCTCAAGACCGTCTCCTTTCCATTTCTTTCCTCGGGCTGCCTCGCTTTCCCCTACCCCTGGATCGAGGCCGCCGAACCGGACGGAGATCACATTTCTCAGGTCAGTAACGCAGGACGGCGGCCACCCCCTCGGCCTCCGCCAGCGGTGCCGCGACCTCGTCGCGGACCACCGTCACCTGGGCGCTGGAGGCGAGAGCAGCGCGGATTAGCGACTCCGCCTCGTCGCCGATCCCGGCGTCGAAGACGAGGTGGTCGACCCGCCCTTCGGCCAGCGCCTCCTTCGTCTCCTGCAGGCCGGCCGCGCCGCGGCTTCCGCCCTTCGCCCCGCCCAGGGCACGCCCAATCACGGCCTGCTGACTTTCGAGGTCGAGTCGCTGGATCACCTCGGCGACCGCCTCGGTCAACCTGCCCTTCGGGGCCGAGATCAGCTCCGCGTCGCCGCCGAGCACCAGCTTGCCATTGGCCGAGCCAAACCCCGACTTGAAGTGCTCCGCGTCCTTGGCCGGGCCGAAGACGACGAGCTCCCCCAGCCCGTTCTCCTCCAGGGCCCGGGCGGCGAGCCCACCGCACTCGCTGAGGAAGCGGTGGCGGTTGTGGTCAAGCCGTTCGCCGAACTGGTCGTGCCCCGAGGAGCTGACCCCCTGCGCACGTGCCGGGTTGTTGGTGCTCTGCGATTTGCGCTCCCGCCAATCGAGGCTGGTGATGCTCAGCTCCCAGTCCTCGATGTCCTCCAGCGCCCCCTCGTCGCAGCGCAGCAGCCGCACCCGCTCGGAGGAGAGCAGGGCGACGCCGCGAGCCCCGCCGCGGCCGCTGAGTTCGAGCAGCGGCGTCACCACCGGCTCGGGCCCGAACTCGACGCAGGCGTCGGCGACCGGAGCGACCGCGGTGCCGAACCAGTGCTCGATCCCCTCCTTCTCGGCGACCTCGACGAAGCCGACTTCTCCCCGCGGGGGCGGGCGCAGGTCGCCGTCTTCGAAGCGCTCGGTCAGTCGTTTCGCCGTCGCTCGCAGGGCGACGCGGCTGGCGTGCTCGGCTTCCTTGTGAGCGTCGAGCACGGCGTCGAGGCCGTTGCGAAGCTCGGTCCGCCAGGCGCCGCCGCGGTCGGCCGGGTCGAAGCCGAGATAGACGGAGAGAACGCCGAGCGGCGGGCGCCATTCGCTCAGCTCGCGCGCATCCTCCAGCGTGGGTTGGGTCATCGCCTCGCCTCCTTAGGTCGGGTCCGCTCCGGCTACCCCGCGGCGTATCGCCGAGAAACCCGGGTAGGGGAATGCCATGGAGACCTTGCTCGACCCGCCGCAGCTGGAGACGCCGGTCCCGGGCCCACCGCAACCGGACCCGGAACCGCCCGTGCCCACTCCCGACCCGGGACCGCCAGTCCCGCCGGACCCGGACCCGGCGCCGCCGCGGCCCCAACCGCAGCCGCCGGCGCCGGAAATCGCCGTCTAGACGCCAGTCGCTCCCGAGTAGCGCAGCGAGCCGGGAGTGTCGAGGTCCTCGCCGGTCTCCAGCAGCGTCTTCAGGCCGGAGAGGATCATCGGCCAGCCGCCGTAGAGTTCGCTGTTGGCGTTCTCGCCGAGCTGGTCGTGCGTCACCCGCAGGCAGCAGGAGCTGCCGACCGGCTCGATCTCCCAGGTCACCCGCGACTCCCCTTCGCGCTCGACGTCCTCGCTCCACAGCGCGGTGAAGCTCTGGACCAGGCGGCGCGGCGGGTCGACCTCGAGGTTCCTGCCGCTGGCGATGTCGACCACCCCCGGCACCGCGGAGCGGTACTCGCTGCCCTCGCTCCAGTCGGAGACGGTGCCGACCCCGAAGCTGTAGCGCTTGCGCATCTGCTCGTTGGTGATCGCCTCCCAGAGGCGCTCCGGCGTCGTCTTGATGTAGATCTCGAACACGGTCATCGTCCCGCGCCCGCCGACCACGGTGTAGGGCTGCTCTTCACTCATCTTCGTCCTCCAGTTCTCGTTTCAGCTCGCTGAGCGCCGAGGCCCAGGGCTGCGCGTACTTGCCCACCCACCGGTCGTGGATGAGCCTGATCGGGACGGGGTTGAGGAAGTGCAGCTTCTCGCGGCCGCGCTTCCGGGTGGTCACCAATCCCGCCCCCTCGAGCACCTTCAGGTGCTTCATCACGCCGAAGCGAGACATCGGCAACCGCTCTTCCAAGGCGCTCAACGACTGCCCGTCCCGCTCGAAGAGCCGGTCGAGCAGCTCACGGCGGGTGGGATCCGCCAGCGCCTTAAAGACCTCGTCCATGCCTGGATGATAGGTGACTAAATAGTCACTTGTCAACACTTGTCACCCGAGAACGCCAATGAATTGCTCAGTATCAATTGACACAGCTAGACCCGCGCTTTAGCTTCGCTGATCACTCAGAGCGCTTTAAGGGAGGCGCTCCTTACCCTCTGAAGAGGAGGAAATACATGCAAGCGATCAAGCGCTTGATGTTGCTCGTCTGCGCGCTTGCGGTCCTCGCCGTCCCGGCGACCGCGAACGCGGCAATCGTCACCAAAACGATCGACTACGGCCCGTACACGATTCCGGCAGGAAACGGCGACCCGCACGACCACGCCGGGATGGGCGCGATCACCAACAAAATCGTCAACAACATCTCGAAGCCGTGCACCGGCTGCTCGATCATCGGGGTCACCCCCGACCTGGTCTACGAAAACGGGACCAAAGCCAACATCACAGAGGGGCCGATGCTCCACCACGCGATGTTCACGGCCCAGTCCAGCGGCAAGTCCGACGTCACCTGCGCCGGCAAAGGCCCGGGCCTGCTCGGCGAACGCTTCTTCGCCTCCGGCAACGAGCGCACGCCGGTCGACCTGCAGTCGCTGCCTTACGGCTACAAGGTCAACAGCACCGAGACCTGGAACATGGTCTTCGACCTGATGAATTGGGCGACGACCAGCAAAACGGTGAAAATCCGGATGACCTGGAAGTACGC
>JALYWY010000307.1 GCA_030852475.1 Actinomycetota bacterium
GCAGAAACAGAAGTGGCTGCCGAAATGCGCCAGCGGCGAGTGGTCGCCGGCCTTCGCGCTCTCGGAGCCCGAGGCGGGGTCGGATCCCGCCGCGATGCGAACCAGCGCCGTCCGCGACGGCGACGAATGGGTGATCAACGGCCAGAAGAGCTGGATCACCAACGCGACGATCGCCGACTTCTACGTCGTCTTCGCCACCACCGACCGCGAGAACCGCCGCACCAGCGCCTTCGTCGTCGAGAAAGACGCGCCCGGCTTCGACCCGGGCAAGCTCGAGCACAAGCTCGGGATCAAGGGCTCGCCGACCGGCTCGCCGACCTTCACCGACGTCCGCGTCCCGCACGAGAACCTGATCGGCGAGGAGGGGAAGGGCCTCGGCGTCGCCCTCGGTACCCTCGAGCGCACCCGCCTCGGCGCCGCCGCCCAGGCGGTCGGGATCGCCCAGGGCTCGACCGACTACGCAAACGAGTACGCGAAAGAGCGGATCGCCTTCGGCAAGCCGATCAACCAGCTGCAGGCGATCCAGTTCAAGCTCGCCGACATGGAGACCGGCACCGCCGCCGCCCGCGAGCTCCTCTACAAAGCCTGCTCGATGGCCGACAAGCCCCAGCGTCCCGCGGACCTCGGCAAGTGGACCTCGATGGCCAAGCTCTTCGCCTCGGACAACGCGATGAAGGTCACGGTCGAGGCGATCCAGGTCCTCGGCGGCTACGGCTACGTCAACGAGTACCCGGTCGAGCGGATGATGCGCGACGCCAAGATCACCCAGATCTACGAGGGCACCAACGAGATCCAGCGGGTCGTGATCGCGCGCTCGATGGCCTAGCGCCGGACTCGGTACTGCAGCTGGCGCATCTCCGTCGTCGGCGCCAGCTCCTTCAGGTGCGAGTAGCCGATGCCAGGCTCCGCCAGCGCCGCCTGCAGGCGCTGGGCGTTCGCCCAGGCGTACTCGCTGCCGCGCACGCCGCGGCGCTGGCGCACGTCGAGGAGCAGCTCGACGCCGGCACCGGTGAGCGCAGTGAGAAAGGAGTCGCGATCGAAGCCGTAGACGCCGATCGTCCTCAGGGTGGGCATCGCCCCATTGTCGTAACTTCAGCTCAAGATGAGCCCGGACCGCTTCCTGATCGTCAACGCCGACGACCTCGGGATGACGGCGGCGGTCAACGACGGCGTCTTCGCCGCGCACGAGGGCGGGATCGTCACCAGCGCCAGCCTGATGGTGCTGCGGGAGGAGGCACCCGCGGCGGTCGAAGCACTGGGGGACTACCCGGACCTCGCCATCGGCCTCCATCTCGAGGCGGGTGAGGGGTGCCGATCCCAGCTCGGCCGTTTCCGGGACCTGGTCGGCCGCGACCCGACCCATCTCGACTCGCACAAACACGTGCACGAAACCGACAAGGCCTTCGGCGCCGCCGCAGAAGCGCTGGCGGCCGAGCTCGAGGTGCCGCTGCGCAACCGGGGGGTCCGGTACGAGCGGCGCTTCTACGGCCGCGACGCGATCTCGCCCGCGCACCTGATCGCGCTGATCGAAGGCCTCCCACCGGGCTGGACGGAGATCGGCTGCCACCCCGCCGCCGGCCCCGTCCCGAGCTCCTCATACGACGCCGAGCGCCAAATCGAGCTAGCGACGCTTCGCCATCCAGAGGTGAAAAACCTGCTCAATGTGACGTCTGTACGACTGTGTTCTTACGCACAGGTGTTCGCCCCTTAGAGGGCTACTTTCGGAGCATGATTCGCTCCGCTCCACCCGCACCTCTCAAGACCGCGTTGCTGACGGCGGTGATCGCCGGAATCGTGGCCGTCCTCGTCGCCACCGGCGCCGGCGTCTAGCGCTGATTCAGCACCATCGCGCAGTAGCCCTCGGCGATCTCGCTCGCCGATAGCCGCCCGTTCGGCCGCACCCACTGCGGCGTGTAGTTGACCATCCCCAGCAGGGCGAGGAGGGAGAGGCGGCGGTCGGCGAAGGTCATCGAGCCGTCGGCCTCGCCGCGGGCGAGGACGTCGTCGAGGATCTGCTCGAAGGCGCGGCGCTGGGAGCGGATCCGCCGCCAGCGGCTCTCGCGCTCGATCGCCTGGCGCTCCTGGGTGAAGACCAGCATGTGGTGGCGGTGCTCGACCACGTGGGCGACCCAGGCGCCCACCAGCTCGCGCAGCCGCTCCACCGGGGGGATGTCCTCGGCGACGATTTCCCGTGCCCGCTCCAGCAGCGGCTCCAGCAGCTCGTCGCAGATCGCGATCAGGAGGTCGTCCTTGCCCTCGATGTAGTGGTAGAGGCCACCGGCGGCAAGCCCGGTCGCCTCGGTCAGCTCGCTCATCGAGGTGCCGTCGTAGCCGCGCTCGGCGAACAGCCTCGCCGCCGTCGCGACGACTTCGCTGCGGCGGGCGTCGTAGCGGGCGCGCAGCGCCGGACGGGTCGGGGGGGAGGGGACGGGCATCCTCCTCAAGGTAGCGCAAAAACCGAATCACTCCTCTAATTTCGAACGCTGATTCGGTATCTTTGGAGGATGGACTTCAACCTCGGCGACGAGCATCGCCTGATTCAGCGCACGGTCCGCGACTTCGCCGTCCAGGAGGTGGCGCCGGTCGCGGAGGAGCTCGACCGCGAGAAGCGCTTCCCCTACGAGATCGTGCGCAAGCTCGCCGACCTCGGCCTGATGGGGATCCCGTTCCCGCAGGAGTACGGGGGCGGGGGCGGCGACTCGCTCGCCTACGCGCTCGCCGTCGAGGAGCTGACCCGGGTCGACTCGTCCGTGGCGATCACGCTCTGCGCCCACACCTCGCTCGGCACCCAGCCGGTCTACCTGTTCGGTAGCGAGGAGCAGAAGCGCACCTACCTCCCCGACCTCTGCACGGGGCGAAAGCTCGGCGCCTTCGGGCTCACCGAGCCCGAGGCCGGCTCGGACGCCGGCAACACGCAGACCCGAGCGGTGCTCGACGGCGGCGAGTGGGTGATCAACGGGGCGAAGCAGTTCATCACCAATGCCGGCACGAAGATCTCCGGGCACGTGGCGATCACCGCCGTCACCGGGGAGAACGAGATCTCGAACCTGATCGTCGAGAACGGGACCGCCGGCTACGAGACGGGCGAGCCCTACCGGAAGATGGGCTGGAACGCCTCCGATACGCGGCCTTTGAGCTTCGACGACTGCCGTGTCCCGGAGCAGAACCTGCTCGGCGAGCGCGGCGCCGGCTTCAAGCAGTTCCTCGCCGTCCTCGACATCGGGAGGGTCGGGGTCGCGGCGATGGGCCTCGGCCTCGCCCAGGGAGCGCTCGACGAGGCCCTCGCATACGCGAAGGAGCGCAGGGCGTTCGGCCGGTCGATCTCGAAGTTCCAGCTGATCCAGGCGAAGATCGCCGACCTTTCCGCTCAGATCGAGGCGGCGCGGCTCCTGGTCTACCGATCGGCGCTCGAGAAGGACGCGCGAAAGCCCTCCTTCCCGCTCACCGCCTCGCAGGCGAAGCTGCTCACCGGGCGCCTCGCGGTGCGGGCGAGCGAGGAGGCGGTCCAGATCCACGGCGGCTACGGGT
>JALYWY010000330.1 GCA_030852475.1 Actinomycetota bacterium
TGGTCGCGATCGACCGCGAGCGCTGCATCCTCTGCTACCGCTGCGTCCGCTTCAGCCAGGAGGTCTCCGAAGACGCCCAGCTGCAGCTGATCGAGCGCGGCGACCGCACCTTCGTCGGCACCTTCGATGAGCGCCCGTACGTCGCCCCCTTCCACGGCAACATCACCGACATCTGCCCGGTCGGGGCGCTGACCAACTACACCTATCGCTTCCGCGCCCGCCCCTGGGACATCGAGCACGCCGGCTCGGTTTGCACGATCTGCCCGAGCCAGTGCAACGTCAGCTTCACCGTCCGCGACGAGAAGGTGAAACGGGTGATCGCCCGCGACAACCACGAGGTCGACGACGGCTGGCTCTGCGACCGCGGCCGCTACGGGTTCGAGATGTTCGACGCCGAGGAGCGGATCGACGGGCCGCGATCGAAGGGCGGCGAAGAGGTCGCCTGGGAGCAGGCAATCGCGCGGGTGGCCGAGGGGCTGCGGCGCGCGGGCGGCAAGGTCGCCGCGATCGTCGGCGACGCCTCCAACGAGGAGGGCTTCCTGGTCCAGCGGATCGTCCGCGACGCGCTCGGCTCGCCGCACCTGGACTCGCGCCCCTCGCGCGGGCCGGAGGCGGAGGTGCTGCGGCGGCTGGCCGAGCCGGCGATCTCGGCGCGGGTGAGCGACATCGACGAGGCCGACGCGATCCTCGTCCTCGGCACCGACCCGCTGCACAGCTCGCCGATCCTCGACCTGCGGGTGCGCAAGGCGATCCGCCGCAACGGCGCCAAGCTCGTCGTCGCGACCGAGCGCCCGACCGCGCTCGACGGCGGCGCCGAGGCGATCGCCCGCTACGCGCCGGGCCAGGGAGCGCACTTCATCGCCGAGCTGGGAAGCGCGATCGGCGGGGCCGAGAACGTCGCCACGCCGGTTGCCGGGACGCTGCGCGACGCGGAGAAGGTCGTCGTCGTCTGGGGCGAGCGGATCGCCCGCGAGGACGGCGCCGCCGAGGCGCTGCTCGACTTCGCCTCCGCAGCCGGCATGGCCGGTGCCGATGGCTCCGGCCTGCTGGAGATCCCCGACACCACCAACGCCCGCGGCCTGCGCGAGGCTGGCGTCCTCCCCGACGCCGGCCCGGGCCTCGCGGAGACCGCCGCGGGCATGTCGACCGAGGAGATCCGCGCCGCGCTGGAGAGCGGCGAGATCACCGCGTTGATCCTCTTCGGCGCCGATCCGCTGCGCGACTTCCCCGACACCAAGGCGTGGGAGACCGCGCTGACGGCGGCGGACTTCGTCGTCTCCTTCTCGATGCACGAGAACGCGACCACCGCCAAGGCCGACGTCGTCCTGCCGCTCGAGACCCACGCCGAGAAAGACGGCACCGTCACCCACCCCGACGGCCGCCTCCAGCGCGTCCGCCCCTCCGCCTCGCGCCCCCGCTACGTCCAGCCAAACGTCGTCGTCCTCGCCGAACTGGCCAAAGCCCTCGGCCTCGACACCGGCATCGACTCCCAGCCCACCGCCTTCGCCGCCCTCACCGACGCCGTCTCCTTCTACAACGGCATCGCCGACGCCGACATCGGCGGCCGCGGCCTCCGCTGGCAGGACCGCGAGGGCGCCGCCAGCTCCGACGACGGCAGCGAGCACTCGGGCCCCGAAGGAGCCACCGACTCCCCCGAGCAAGGCCCCACCGAGACCGGAGCCACCTCGCAGCCCGGCTACGTAGAAGCCGGCGACAAGCCCGCGCACCATGCCGGGGAGGGCGACGCCTCCGAATCTGATGAGACGGTCGGCGAGGGGTCCCCGGACACTCAGCGCGACGCCCCGATAAGCATGGTCCAACCCGAGCCGACTCCCGGCGGAGTCGCGTCCGGGGACCCCTCGGCGACCGTCCCCCCCTCCTCGGATGGCAGCTCCTTGCTCCTCGGCACGTACAGGGATTTGTGGGCCGGCCCGATCACCGAGCTGAACCCGCCGCTGAAGTTCCTCGCCCCCCAGCAGCGCCTGGAGATCTCCTCCAGCGACGCCCAGCGCCTCGACCTGAAGTCCGGCGACGCGGTCCGCGTCAGCCAGAACGGCTCCGCGGTCGAGGCCCGGGTACAGATCAAAGAGCGCGTCCCCGCCGGCGTCGTCTTCATGGCCGAGGGCGTCCTCGACGGCAACGCCAACGCGCTGCTGAACGGCGGCCCGGTCCAGGTGCAGATCGAGAAGCTCGGCGAGGCGCGGGCCTGATGCTGCCGCTCGCCGACACCACCTTCGCCGAAGCGACCTGGATCATGATCGCCAAGAGCGTCGTCATCTTCGCCGTGATCTTCGGCATCCTGCCGCTGCTCACCGTGCTCGAGCGGAAGCTGATCGGCCGCTTCCAGCACCGTTACGGCCCCAACCGGGTCGGCCCCTACGGCCTCCTGCAGCCGCTCGCCGACGTCGGCAAGCTCGTCTCCAAGGAGTCCTTCCGGCCCGAGAACGCGACCCGGACCCTGTTCATCCTCGGGCCGCTGCTGCCGGTCGTCTCCGGGGTGCTGGCGCTGGCGATCATCCCCTGGGGCGACGTCCAGGGCGGGGTCGGCTTCTACGGGATCGACGTCCCGATCGGGATCCTCTACTTCTTCGCCGTCGGCTCGATCGCCTTCTACGGCCTGCTGCTCG
>JALYWY010000338.1 GCA_030852475.1 Actinomycetota bacterium
ATCGGCGGCGCCGCCGGCGCCCTGCCGCCCGTCATCGGCTGGGCCGCGGTCACCGGCGACGTGGGGGTGCCGGCACTCATCCTGTTCGCCCTCGTCTTCTACTGGACGCCGCCCCACTTCTGGGCGCTGGCGCTGATGATCTCCGACGACTACGAGCGGACCGGAGTGCCGATGCTGCCGGTCGTCGCCGGCGCCGAGGTGACCCGGCGCCAGATCCTCCTCTACACCGTCCTCCTATACGCGGTCACCCAGCTTCCCTTCTGCGCCGGCGGCCTCGGCGTCGCCTACGTCGTCCCCTCGATCCTGCTCGGCGCCGCCTTCATCTACTGCGCCGTACGCCTGCTCCGCACCGCCGACCGCCGCTGGGCGCTGCGCACCTACCTCTACTCGCTCGCCTACCTCGCCCTGCTGTTCCTCTCGATGGCCATCGCGGCCAACGTCTAGGCCAGCAGCCGAGGCGTCCGGCCCTCCCCTCCGCCTGATAGAAATCCCGGCAATGGATCGCGAGAGCGCCCGCAAGAGCATCAGCGCCGGCCTGGTGGCCGGAGGAATCGCCGCCGGCGTCTTCGCCCTCTGCTTCGTCACCGCCTTCATCTACGTCGCCGGTTAGGACGCAGTGGCCGATCACCGACAAGTCCCCGAGCCCGGCGAGTCGATCTACACGACGCGCCCGTCCTGGGCCCCGATCTTCGTCGCCCTCGGAATCCTCGGGCTGGTCGCCAGCACCTTCGCCGGCGGCTTCATGTTCCCGACCTTCGTCTACGCGGTCGTCGGCGCGATCGTCCTCCTCCTCGCCTTCCGCAGCATCGTCCGCGATTCCACTCGCAGCTACTACCGCCTCCCGCGCCGCCAGGAGACCCGGGGCGCCGCACTGCCGGTAGAAACGATTTCCAGTCCCCCTCGGTCCTGACGCCCTAAGACGCCGTACGAGGGCGTCAACCGTTGGGAAGTGGCATTTCTGAAGTGGCGCCGTCCGACGTCCAACAGCGGACGATGTCGCGGATCGAGAGAACGCCGACCGGCTCGCCACCGTCGTAGACGACCAGGTGGCGGACGTTGCGCCGGGACATTTCCGCCGCCGCCCGCTCGAGGCTCCAGTCGGGGGCGGCGGTGAGGACGCCCTCGCTCATGTGGTCTGCGACCCGCTCCCCAGCGGGGTCCTGGCCGCGGGCGACGGAGATCAGCAGGTCGCGCTCGGTGACGATGGAGGGAGTCGGCATCTCGCCGTCGATTACCAGCGCCGCACCCGTCCCCCTCTCGACCATCTTCTCTGCCGCCTCACGCAACGTGTGGGACGGACCCACGGTCAGCGTTATCTCCGACATCCCGTCCCTCACCTGCATCTGCGACCTCCCATCGCTCTGATTTCGGAGTTAGTGCGAATCGACTCAAGAGTACCCCACGGGCGCCCCCTGACAGCACGCTCCCCAGCAGCCCCGACATATAGACTGCGCTTCGCATTGCGCCCCATGGCTCGCCCGTCCAAACTCATCACCCGACTCCTCGCCCTCTCGGCCCTGATCACCCTCGCGGTGGTCGCTTCCGGCTGCGGGACCACGGATGCGGACCCAGAGCGCGGACGCGCCCTCTTCATCCAGAAATGCGGCACCTGCCATGCGATGGCGCAGGCCGGCACCAGCGCCCAGATCGGGCCCAACCTCGACCATGCCTTCGCCGCGGCGAGGGCCATCGGGAACGACTCCGACACGATCGAGGGGGTGACCAAGGCGCAGGTCGAGTACCCACGCGAGGTCAACGGCAATCCCCGCGTCTCGATGCCGGCCAAGATCGTCACCGGACAGGACCTCGACGACGTCGCCGCCTACGTCGGCAAGTGGGCGGGCGTCCCCGGCGCCGCGCCGCCGGAAGTGGCCGGAGGCCCCGGCGCCCAGGTCTTCGCCAACAACGGCTGCGGCGGCTGCCACACCTTCGCGGCGGCCGAAGCGGGCGGCGTGACCGGACCGAACCTCGATGAAGAAATCCCCGGCGAGAGCGAAGCTCTGGTCAAAGAGATGATCGTCGACCCGAACGCGGAAATCGCGAAAGGCTACCCGCCCAACGTGATGCCCCAGAACTACGAGCAGACGCTGTCTCCGAAAGAAGTCGAAGACCTCGTCAAATACCTGATCGAAAACGCCGGCGGCGGAGCCGGCGGCAACTCCAAAGGCTGATCAGGGCGGCCGCGGGCCGCTGCCATGATGTCCCTCCAGATGCGAGACCGCTTGAAAAGCCGCCTCGAGATCTCACCGGAGCGCTACGCGCAAGTCACGATCGTCGCCCTCGCGGCGCTCGCGCTGATCGTCCTCACCGGCGCCGCCGTCCGCCTCACCGGCTCCGGCCTGGGTTGCCCGGACTGGCCGAAATGCTACGGCGGCACGACGCCGCCGCTCGAGTACCACGCGGTGATCGAGTACGGCAACCGGCTCCTCACCGGCTTCGTCGGCTTCGCCGTGATCGCCGCCAGCCTCCTCGCCTGGTTCCGCAAGCCCTTCCGCTGGCACCTCGCCTTCTTCGGCGCTCTGCTGCCGCTCGGGGTGATGGGCCAGGCGATCCTCGGCGCCTTCGTCGTCAAACACCACCTCGCCCCGGAGCTGGTGATGTCGCACTTCATCCTCTCGATGATCCTGCTGGACGCCGCCTTCGCCCTCGCCTGGTGCTCGCGCTACGAACCGCAGGAGCGGCGCCGGTCCCAGGACCGCCTCGGGGTCTGGGCGGTGCGGGCGCTGATCCCGCTCGGGCAGCTGACGATCCTGGCCGGGACCATCGCCACGGCCTCGGGCCCCCACGCCGGTGACCACGAGGGGGAGCTGGTCCAGCGCTTCGACTTCGAGGGCACGGAGACCCTGGAGTGGGTCGTCCAGCGCCACGCCACGATCGCGGCGATCTACGGCCTGGCGGCGATCG
The DNA here is from genome assembly GCA_030852475.1 of Actinomycetota bacterium. Lineage (GTDB taxonomy): Bacteria > Actinomycetota > Thermoleophilia > Solirubrobacterales > 70-9 > VAYN01. The sequence goes on from JALYWY010000338.1 coordinate 2,905, forward strand.
GGGTCTGGTTCCTCCTCCGCCGCCAGGGCGGCGATAGGAGGGCCCTGAAGCCGCTCGCCGTCGTGATCGGCCTCCTCGCCCTGCAGGGCGTCGTCGGCGGCATCCAGTGGGCGCTGGAGCTTCCCGCGGGGTTGGTCTGGATCCACATCGCCCTCGCCGTCGGCAACTGGCTGGCGATGCTCTGGGCAGTGGCGGCAGCGGGGCGGTTGGAGCCGCGGGGCGAATCCTCGCCGGCCGCCCGCGAAGAGGCCGATCGAGCCGCCCCGGCCACCGCCGGCTCTCTCTGAGTGCTCCCCTTCTGGCTCTCGATAGGGGCTCTCAGCCTCGTACAGGCCGCTCTGGTCGCAGCCCCCCGGCCCCCCGCCCCTGCCCTCGTCCAACGCCTCCACAGCCGCTGGTGGGCGCTGGTGCTGCCGCTCTCGATCGTCGTGGTCGTCGCCGCGATCGCGCTGGAGTCGGCGAGCGCCCGTTTCCTCACCTACCTGGCTCTGGTCGCGGTGCCCCCGCTCGCCGCCATCGCCCTGGGGTGGCTGATGCGCGGTGGCCGCCCTCCCCTCGCCCTCGCCGTCCTGCCCCTCTTTGCCCTCGCCTGGGCCCTCGAGGGCTCCCTCGCGGGCGAGACGACCGCCCTGGCGCTCTCTGCCCTCGCCTGCGTCACCCTCGGCTGGCTGGTCGCCTGCGGCGTTCCTCCGCGCTGGCTGAAGCTGGGGATCTACCTGATGGCGGCGGTGGACGCCTGGCTGATCGCCTCCAACCTCCTCCAGGAGCCCAACGCCATCCTCAACGCCGCCGCGCCGGCCGCCGAGCTCCCCCGTCTCCAGTTCGCCTCCTTCGGGTCGGCGGTGATGGGCTTCGGCGACCTCTTCATCGCCGCCGTCCTCGGCGCCCTACTCGCCCCTGATCGACGCCTGCAGCTGCAGGGCGCCGCCCTCGCGGCCGTGATCTGCCCCGCCTTCGACCTGCTGTTCTTCTTCGTCGACCAGAGCCCCGCCACCGTCCCGATCGCCCTGACGCTGGCGGCGCTGGAGCTGCTCCAGCGACGTCCTAGATCTGCGTGACCAGAGCAGCGAAGCCGGCGATGTAAGCCGAGGACATCGCAATGACGCCGAAGATCATGGTCTTCTGCATCGACTCAAGGCGACCGTCGATCTTGTCGAGGCGTTCGTCGACTTGCTCAAAACGCTTGTCGACCTTCTCGAACTTGGCATCGACATCCTCAAACCGTCGATCGATGTCGTTGAAGCGTTCGTCGACCCGGTCGAAGCGTTCGTCCATCCGCTTCCCGAACTCGTCCAGTCGCTCGTCGGTCCAGGTCTCTCTCACCATGACGTGCATGCTGCCAGGCTACAGATCAACATGCAACATTTTGTCTACGGAAGTAGATTCTTCGCGCCGACTTCGCGCCGCTTCCGTGACGCCCAGCGATAGCCGTAGACGCAGCCGGCGATCACCAGCGCCAACCCCAGCAGAGCCCCGAACAACGGTCGCGTCAGCAACGTCACCGCGATGACCAAGGCCCCGGCCAGGCCGACGATCACGACCCATTTGAACACCGCCGCCTCGTTGAGCTTCATCTCACCCACCTCCGGGGCGAGGACGCCAACCGGCTGCTAGAGGATGTACACCGTGACGTACACCACGATCCACATGATGTCGACGAAATGCCAGTAGATCCCTGGCAGCTCGACACCGAGGTGGTCCTTCGCCGCCGGCCCGAAGTGGCCGCGGAAGGCGCGGATCGTCGCGAACGAGAGCAGCAGCAGGCCGACGAAGACGTGGGCTCCGTGAAGGCCGGTGAGGCTGTAGAAGATCGAGCCGAACGAGAGGTCACGGGCGCTGAAGCCGATGTGCGCGTACTCGTTCATCTGGATGAAGAGGAAGGTCGCGCCCAGCAGCCAGGTTGCGACCAGGCCGAGTTTGAGGCCGGCGCGGTTGCCGTGGCGGATCGACTCCAGCGCGTAGTGGATCGTGAAGCTGGAGGAGACCAGGATCGCCGTGTTCATCCCCGCCACCGCGACCGGCAGCTCGTAAGGCTCCGGCGGCCAGGCCGGCGGGTCGACGACGACGCGGAGGAAGAAATAGGCGGCGAAGAACGCCCCGAACAGCATCACCTCGGAGACGATGAAGAGGAGGATCCCCAGCGTCTGGCGGTCGATGCGGGAGCTCTCGTGAGCCTCCGGCGGGCCGTGGTGGTGATCGGCGTGGCCGTGTCCGACGGCTACGGATGCGCTCTCCATCAGCTTGCCTCCCCCTCGGCCACGGCGGCGGCGACTGCGGTCGCGGGCCGGCCGACCTCGATGTGCTCGACGGACTTGTCGGTGATCTCGCGCACCCGGCCGATCAGGTCGTCCTCCAGCCACCGCGAGCGCTCGCCCGTGAAGGTGGAGATGAGGATGTCGTCGATCCGGTAGTGCTCGACCGCGTTCTTCACCGCGTAGAAGGGATCCGGGCTCATCGGCTGGCCGGTGGCATCGATGTCGGAGCGGTAGAGCTCTGCCAGGGTCGAAGCCAGATCGCGGACGACCTGGCCCTCGCTGACGTCGTCGGCGCGCGGGCAGATGATCGTGAAGCGGTGCGGGCGGATGCCGGCGCGCTCTTTCAGGCGGGTCACCAGGTCCGGCGCGGCGACGGTCTTCGTCGCCACCACCAGGGTGTGGTTGAGATCCCAGCGGATCGCGTCGTCTTCGATTCGCACCGGGATGTGGGTCAGCTTCACCTCCGGTTCGACCTGCTCACGCACCCACTCGACCAGGTCACGGCGCATGAAGCCGAACCGCGTGTCGGAAAGGCAGGAGAGGAGCACCTCACTGGGCCGGTGGGCACGGACGGCGTCGTCGACCGCAAGTGCCGGCTCCGGGTCCATCACCTCGCCGATCGAGGGGATCCCGAACTCGCTCAGCACCGCCATCGTCACCTCGACCCGGGCACGAGCGGCCTCGCGCACCTCGCTCGAGTCGATCAGCTGGCCGACCGAAGGCTGGTTCTGCGGCGCGGCGACGACCACGCCCGAGACCTGGTCCTGGCGCTCGCGAACCGCCTGAAGCAACTTGCGACCGCCGGCGACCTCGTTGAGGAAGACCAGCAGGGGCTTGCGCTCGTCGCTCGACTCCGGACTCACGACGTGCTCCCGACGACGCTCTTCTCGCTCTCGGGCACGTCAGCGCCTTTTTCACCGGCCATGATCGCGTGTTTCGCGCCGGGGATCCCGAACTCGTAGGGGCCGCCGACGACCCGCGGGATCTCGTCGAAGTTGAAGATCGGCGGCGGCGAGGAGACCTGCCACTCGATCGAGTTGGCGCGCCAGGGGTTGGCGTCGGCCTTCGGGCCGTAGCGCCAGCTGACGATCATGTTGTAGAGGAAGACGAGCTGGGCTGCACCGAGCATGAAGGCGAAGGCGCTGATCAGCAGGTTCCACTCGCCGAACTGTTCGGCGTAGTCGGCGACGCGCCGCGGCATCCCGTCCATCCCGACCCAGTGCATCGGGACGAAGGTCCCCCAGGTGCCGAGCAGGGTGCCCCAGAAGTGGACGCGGCCCAGTTTCTCGTCGTACATCCGGCCCGTCATCTTCGGGAACCAGTGGTAGACGCCGGCGAAGATCGTGAAGACCGAGCCGCCGAAGAGGACGAAGTGGATGTGGGCGACGATGAAGTAGGTGTCGGAGACGTGGATGTCGATCGGGACCATCCCGAGCATGACGCCGCTGATGCCGCCGATCGTGAAGGTGACGATGAAGGCGAGCGCGAACAGCATCGCCGTCGAGTAGGTGTGGATCTTGCCGAAGTAGAGGGTGCCCAGCCAGGAGAAGATCTTGATCCCGGTCGGCACCGCGATCAGCAGGGTGGTGATCATCATCGGCACCCGCAGCCAGGAGAACATGCCGGCGACGAACATGTGGTGGGCCCAGACCGAGTAGCTGAGGACGACGATCCCGATCAGCGCCAAGGCCATCAGCCGGTAGCCGAAGATCGGCTTGCGGGCGTGGGTCGAGATGACCTCGGAGATGATCCCGAACCCGGGCAGCATCATGATGTAGACCGCCGGGTGCGAGTAGAACCAGAAGATGTGCTGGTAGCTGATCACGTCGCCGCCGGCCGCGAAGTCGAAGAAGTTGGTGTGCAGGGCGCGGTCGAAGAGGACCATGAACTGGACGCCGGCGATGAACGGGGTCGCGGCGACGACCAGCAGCGAGGTCGAGAGGTTCGCCCAGACCAGTAGCGGCATCCGCCAGAAGGTCATCCCGGGCGCACGCATGGTGATGATCGTGACCAGGAAGTTGAGCGCGGTCGCGATCGACGAAGCACCGGCAAACTGGACGCCTAGGTTGAAGAACGACTGGCCTAACGGCGCCCCGGTGGAGAGCGGCGCGTAGGCCGTCCAGCCCGTGGCGAACGAGCCGCCGGGGGCGAAGAACGACGCCGTCATCATCACGCCGGCGACCGGCAGCATCCAGTACGACAGCGCGTTCAGGCGCGGGAAGGCCATGTCCGGCGCGCCGATCATCAGCGGCAGGACGTAGTTCGCCAGTCCGGCGAACACCGGGATGATGAACAGGAAGATCATCAGCGACGCGTGGACGCTGAAGAGCCCGTTGTACGCGTTCGCGTCCACGAACTGCATGCCGGGCGCCGCGAGCTCGGCCCGCACCAGCATCGCCAGCAGGCCGCCGATCAGCATGAAGAAGAACGAGGTGACGACGTACTGGATGCCGATCACCTTGTGATCGGTGTTGACCCGGAAGTAGTCCTTCCACGAGTAGGCGCCGTGGCCCGAGTGGTCCTCCGGCCGCGTGGGCCTGC
>JALYWY010000339.1 GCA_030852475.1 Actinomycetota bacterium
GGTCCACCCTGACCGTCAGCGGATCGAGCGCCTGGCCCTCTTCGTACTGGGGAAGGCCGAACGCCGTCGATCCCTCCGCGGTCAGCGTCGCCGGGATCGCGCTCCAGGTGACCGTTTTGCCGTCCTCCGAGTAGACCGGGGTGACGCCGCTCAGGTCGAGCGAGGCGAAGTCGACGTCGCTGCTTGGCACTGCCGGCTGGTCGGCGCAACCGGGCGGGGTGTCGATGTCGTAGACGGAATCGAGGACGATCGAGGAGCTGGCTCCGTCGAGGGTGACGACGAGGTCCGCGAGCTTCACTTCGATGATGCAGTGCATCGGCTTGGCGAAGGTGACGCTCCCTTCGGTCTCCAGCACCAGCCTGTCGGTGGCGCCGTTGAGGCCTTTTTCGAAGCTGCTGCCGCCGGCCTCGGGGAAGCCGAAGTAGCCGCTCGGTTCCGAGAGGGTGCCGTTGGCGGTGGCGCCGTCGGCCGTCGTGATCGTGCCGGCCGAGCCCGGAGGCATGTTGCCGAGGATGTATTTGCGCCAGCTGGCGAGCACTCCCCAGTCGGCCTGGCCGGCGACGACCGGGTAGGCGACGCGGCTCGGTTTCGGCGGCTCCGGCTGAGCGGGGTTCGGCGCCGGGTTGCCGGAGCTCACCTGCGCCGACAGCCAGAGCACGCCGACGCCCTTGCGCACGAGCGCGCGCTCGAGGCCGAGCCGCTGCTTCAGAGCGCTTGCCGCCTCGGCGGTGAGGCGCAGTTTGCCGCTGCTGAGGGCGACCGTCCCGGCCACCGGGTTGACCTGGACCGGCGCCGGAGTGGCGATCTGGAAGACCGCGATCTCCTCGCTGCCGAGCTTTCCGCTGAGGGTGCCGGCGGTGAGGTCGAAGCGCAGAGCGCTGAGCACGATGCCCCGCTTGCCGCGCTTGAAGCGGAGCCAGCCGTCGCTGGTCGCCGCTGCGGCGGCGCCGGTCTCGACCGAGGAGATGGGAAGGGTGAGGGCGTTACCCCGCTGCTGGGCGGGGGGTCCCGCGATCACCTTGACGCCCTGAGCGCTCAGGGTGCGGCCTTTGGCGTGCTGGGTGAAGAGCAGCTCAGCCGAGCCGTGGCCCGGAGCCGCCATCGCCGCCGGCGCGGCCAGGAGCCAGATGCAGGCAAGAGCGCCGAGGGCGATGCCCCGCGCCAGCCACTTCCGGTCTTCGTTTACTCGGTTCCCATCCATCCTTTTCAAGTTCTCCTTTGGTCTTATTAGGGTGCCCTAATAAATCCACACTAACATGATCGGAATTAGGGTGCCCTAACACCCTGCGGGGCAGGCTCCGGCAGCCAAGCCACCTGCAGCGCGGTCCGCCCCTCTTCCACGGTCAGGCGGGCATCCGCGCCCCAGGTCTCGGCGAGCCGGTCGCTGGTCAGGACTTCCACCGGGGAGCCGGTGGCAACCGTCCTCCCTCCCGAAACGACGACCACCCGATCCGCGACCGCGGTCGCCAGGGCGAGGTCGTGGACGACGAGCAGGACCGCGAGGCCCTCGTCGGCGAGCCCCCGCAGCAGCGTCGCGATCCCGACCGCGGCCCCCAGGTCGAGCTGCGAGGTGGGCTCGTCGGCGATCAGGACCGGGGCCTCCTGGGCGAGGCCGATCGCGATCTGGACGCGCTGCAGCTCGCCGCCGGAGAGGGTCGTGAGCGCTCGCTCCGCGAAGGGGGTGATTCCCGCCCGCTCCATCGCCGCCTCGATCGCCTCGCGGTCGGCCCCCCGCAGGCGGCGCAGCGGCTTCAGGTGCGCGGAGCGCCCGATCGTCACCGCTTCGCGCACCTCGACCCCGGCGGGGACCGGCATCCGCTGTGGGACGAAGGCGCGCAGGCGGGCGAGTTCGCGGCCGCGCAGGCCGGGAAGCACCCGGCCCGACCAGCGCACGACCCCGGCGGAGTAGGGCTGCAGGCCGGAGACGGCGCGGACGAAGGTCGACTTGCCGGCGCCGTTGGGGCCGACCACGGCGACCAGCTCGCCGCGCTCGAGCGAGAGGTCGGCTCCGCCCAGGATCCGGGTCCCGCCGATCTCCACCTCCACCCCTTCGGCCTCCAGCTGCGGCGGCGCCGCTCGTCTCGCCGCGGCGCTCATACGACCTTGCGCAGCAGCCAGAGGAAGAGGGGGACGCCGAGGATCGC
>JALYWY010000341.1 GCA_030852475.1 Actinomycetota bacterium
GGTCCACCCGACCCCCCTAACCACTTACGCTCGCGCGGCCTCCGGCTCGACCTCGAACGCGGTATCAACCAGCGTCTCCCGCTCGATGTCGCCCTCACGCACCAGCCACAGCGCGAACACCGCACCGGCGAAGGAGAGCAGCGCCCCCAGCAGGAGGATCTCGTTGAGGCCGTGGAGGAACCCCTGTTCCGCGGCGCTCCGCGCCGTTTCCCGCGCTCCCTCCGGCAGCCCGTTGAGCGCCTGCGGCAGCGCTCCCGAGGAGGTCGCCTCGACGAGGCCGCGCGCCTGCTCGCCGTCGATCGCGCCGCCGGCCACCGACTCCGCCTTGGAGGCGCCGGTGCCGAGGAAGATCGCGCCCCAGGCGGCGATCCCGACCGCGATCCCGACTTGGCGGAAGGTGTCGTTGATCCCGGCCGCCATCCCGCTCTGCTCTTTGGGGACGACGCTGAGGGCGACGTCGGCGATCACCGGGTTGAGCAGGCCGACGCCGATGCCGGCGATGAGGAACCCGGCCAGCAGCGCGGTCCACTCCGAGTCCAGCTGCAGGCCGGACATCAGCAGCAGCCCGACCCCCGTCAGCGCCAGGCCGGCGCTCATCAGGTACCGCGCCTTGATCTTCGCCAGCGCCATCCCCGAGAGCGGGGCGACGATGAACGAGGCGATCGTGATCGGCAGGTAGCGCAGGCCCGCTTCGACCGGGGAGTGGTCGAGGAAGCCCTGCAGGTAGAGGGTCAGGTAGAGGAACAGCGCGAACATCGACCCCGAGACCGCGAAGGCGGCGAGCTGGACGCCGGTGAAGGCGCGCCGGCGGAAGAATCCGAGCGGCAGCATCGGCTCGGCGACCCGGCGCTCGATCGCGAAGAAGGCGACCATCAGGACCGTCGCGGCGGCGAGCAGGCCGACGATCATCGGGCTGCCCCAGCCCTCGGCGTTGCCGCGCACCAGCGCCAGCACCAGGAAGAAGAGCGCGCTCGAGAAGGTGACGAGCCCGCCCCAGTCGATCCGGGTCGCGTTCGGGTCGCGGGACTCGCGCAGCTTCCAGTAGGTGACGGCGATTGCGGCGATGCCGATCGGCACGTTGATCAGGAAGACCGACTCCCAGCCGAGGCCGTCGGTGAGCAGGCCGCCGACCAGCGGGCCGACCGCCACCGCGATCCCGATCGTGCCGCCGTAGATCCCCATCGCCATCCCGCGTTCGGGACCGCTGGGGAACTCCTGGGCGACCAGCGCCAGCGAGACGGCGAACATCACCGCGCCGCCGACGCCCTGCAGGCCGCGGGCGAGGTTGAGGAAGGTCGGGTCGGGCGCGACCGCGCAGAGCAGCGAGGCCACGGCGAAGACGCCGAGGCCGAAGGCGAAGACGCGCCGGCGGCCGAGCCGGTCGGCGAGCGAGCCCGCGGTCAGCACCAGCGCCGCCAGCGAGAGGGCGTAGGCGTCGATCACCCACTGCAGGTCGGTGAAGCTGCCGCCAAGGTCGTCCTGGATCGCGGGCAGCGCCGTGTTGACCACGGTGATGTCGAGCAGAAGCATGAAGGTGGCGACGCAGACCGCGCCGAGGGTCCACCACTTACGGCCGGCGTCCCCTGCGGGAGTCGCCGCCGCCGGTATAGAAGTCATTTGAGGTCTCCTGGACATAGAGTAAAATTTGTAAGGCAACCTTGTAAGGTGTCCTGACTAGAAGGCGACCTTATCAGGCTCCCTGACGAAATGTCACCCGGATCGAAAAATCCCCCCGCCGGCATCCCCCTCCCGGGGCTGCTCGACATCGTCTCCGAGACGTTCTTCGCGGAGTTCCGCGAGGAGCTCGAACAGTCGGAGTTCAACGACATCCGGCCCACCCACGGCTGCGTCTTCCGCTACGTCGAGGGCGACGGCCTGCGCCTGACCGAGATCGCCGAGCGGGCGAAACTGACCAAGCAGTCGGTGGGGGAGATCGTCGACGACCTCGTCGCGCGCGACTACGTCCAGCGCGTCCCCCACCCCGAGGACCGCCGCGCGAAGCTGATCTGCCTGACCGAGCGCGGCGAAAGGGCCCAGGCCCACGGCCGCCGCCTCTTCGCCAAGGTCGAGAAGCGCTGGGCCCAGCTCTACGGCGCCGAGCGGATCGCCGCCCTGCGCGAGCTGCTGGAGGAGGTCGCCGCCGACAAAGCGCCCTTCGCGGTGCCGGAGATCGCGCAGCCGGACCTGGCCAAGGCCTGAGCGGCGAGGAGGGTCTGCGCGGCCGAGCGCGAACCCCCTTGCCATGCGCTTCGATCTCAACTCCCTGAAGCAGCCCCTCGAGGCACTGATCGTCCTCTTCTACGTCGCCATGGCCCTGGCGCTCCTGACGACCCTTGCGGGCTCGCCCGGCTGGGGTTTCCTCTTCCTCCTCTTCGGCTCCTGCGCCCTGGTCATCCGGACGACGATGGAAACGCTCCGCTAGATTCCTCTTCTCGGGCCAATTCCCGGCCCGCCTCGAGTTCTCGGGGGGTGTAGCTCAGTTGGTTAGAGCGCCGGCCTGTCACGCCGGAGGTCGCGGGTTCGAGTCCCGTCACTCCCGCTTTCCCCTGCCAGCAGCTCCTCCATGATCTCTGGCCGCGGCTCGTGATCCGGGACAAGAAGAAGCGCGTCAAGATTCGTAAATCGAAGCGCCATCGCAGATAGCCTTCGTCAAGTTCTTCGGCCAAGCCGGCAACCGCTCCCCGCGCGACCGCTCCGTTCTCGACGCCGTCAGGACCTCCGGCAGCTTCAAGTTCTGCACCTACCCGCGCGGTCGAAGGCCGCGGGCGGTGCGGGAGGGGGACCTGATGTTCATGGGCCACCTGGTGGGAGGGCCGAACGACATCTTGGTCTACGGGCGGGGGATCGCTCGGGCTTATGAGGAGGGGCGGGACGATGCCTCGCCGGAGGACGTGGCGGAGCGGCCCTGGCTGGCTCGGTGGCCGCACTTCATCCGCGTTCATGACGTCGAGTTCGTCGACGGGACACTGGGCGATGGGGTCTCGCTGGGCGAGCTGATGGACGAGCTAGGGCCATACGCCTTTGGTCCCACCGCCGAGAACGCTGAGCGCGGGAGCGGCAACGTAGACCCGCGCCAGTCGATTCGGCAGGCCGCCGCGATCAGGCTCGCGCCCGCGGGCCTGAGCTGGCTGAGCGACGCCCTGGAGTTCGCCTTGGCAAGTGTGTCTTCAAAGCACGTACAGCGCTGAGCTACCCTCTGATAAAGCGAGCTAGCTAGCGCCGGAAAATGGCGCGAGCCGGCTTGGTCCCGTTGCCTTGGGCGTAGGATGTTCGCGTAGACCGATTTTTGTGCAAGAAAGCTTGCGCCCTAGCCCTTTACAGATCCAAGATCAGTGCTACATTGCGGTTGGGCCGGTCGCCGGTCTAGGCGAGCAGCCGGTCCATTGAAGTTTGATCAAGCCCCGGAGACCCCGGGGCTTGAGTCTTTTTATGGGTGCGAATCGATCCCGCAAGTGCATCCGCTTCCCAAGTCAAACCGGATAGCGGTGGCAAGCTGGTCCGGATACCAGCTCCACATGAATTTTTTGCTCGACTGCTCAACCACGTGCTGATAGCCCGCATGCACAACGAGATCAGCGATTTGGAGTAGCTGGCTGTGCTGAGAACGCTCGGGCCAAGGGTCCTCAATGATCCTTCGTTGCTTCAGCTTTAAGACGCGATGCTCCCCCCTGAGCCTCGGATCGGGCGAGCCTCCGTCAACCATTACGAGGACGTCTTGGTCCGTTTCTTCCATGGTCTGCTGGAAGGCAGCCAGCAATGCTTGATAAGTCACCAGCCGATCTGATCCCGGACGGCAAACGGTCGCGATCCGCACCCCCGGCATGTACCTCACGGCGTCAAGCGATCGGCGATAGACCTCGTGCCGCTGTCCGAGTTGAGAGTTGATCCCCGACGAGAGCACCCGTTCCCCCCGGCTATGGTCGGTAGGAACAGGATTCTTCGTCGGCCGGAGGAAATCGACCGCGTGAAGCTCGAAGTCTGCGGGGATTCCCCATCGGCGAAATAGGAATCGCCGCCAGTTCAGCCATGCCCTAAGGCACTCCCGCCAAGAATCAAGCGGCAGCATGACCGCGCCCAGAAGGTCGCAGTCTTCGTCCCCTGAATCGTCCACATAGGCCAAGTACAAGCAGGGGAGTATTTCATGGGTTCCTAATCGAACACATGACGTATACGTGTGTTTGGTATCATGCCCGCCATGGCAGCACGGAGCCGAGATTCAGTAGCGCCCTCGCCGTCGAGCGAATCGCAGATGACCTACTCGCAGTTCATCGAGCGATTCCCGGATAACGACGCCTGCCTCGATTACCTCAAGGAGCGCTTCTTCCCAGACGGCACCGAGTGCCCCAAGTGCGCGAAGGCCAGCAAGTTTCACCGGATTAAGAGCCGGTCGGCCTACAGCTGCCAGTTCTGCGGCAACCACGTCTACCCCACCGCCGGGACGATCTTCCACAAGACCACGGTGAGCTTGCAGCTCTGGTTCTACGCCATCTATCTGATGAGCAGCACCCGCTGCGGGATCAGCGCCAAGCAGCTAGAGCGGGAAATCGGCGTCACCTACAAGACCGCGCACCGCATGTTCAAGCAGATCCGCACGCTCCTGGCCGACGACGACGACAAGCCGCTGGAGGGCAACGTCGAGGTTGACGAGTCCTGGTACGGCGGCAAGCCGCGGGCGGCGGATACGCGAGCCAAACGGACCCACAAACTCAAGACCTACCGGCCGACGATCCTGGCGATGGTCGAGCGCGGTGGCCGGGTGCTTCCCCTGGTGATCCCTGATCGCGGGAACCGCTCGATCCACATGGCCGTGCGCCAACACGTCTTGCCGTCCTCCATGCTGTTCACCGACGAATGGGATGCCTATAAGGTCCTCGCACCGGAGTACCGAGGGCACCGTAGGATCAAGCACGAAGCGAAGGTCTACGCCATCGGGGAGACCCACACGCAGACCGTCGAGGGCTTCTTCGGTCTGTTCAAGAACGGAGTGCGCGGCGTCTACCACGCCATCAGCACCGACTACCTACAGGCTTACCTAGACGAGTACGCCTTCCGCTACAACCGGCGCAAGTCGAAGGAACCGATGTTCTGGGCGATCCTCAATCGCGTGCAGAAGGCAGCCCCAGCTTCTTCCTAGCGCGGTTGGAGGTCGCCTTCTCCAGATCGCGGAAGAAGTCGGCCTCGGTATGACCGGGGTCCTGCTTCACGTCCGGCGCCGGCGGCGTCGGTGCGGTCTTCTGCGGCCTTTTCCTAGCGGGGCTCATGCAGGAATCATAGGCCGCGCTGAATCAAGCGGCCAGGGAAACGGCTCGGGCTCGGGCTCGCGCCCTTCTGCCTGCGCTGCGTCCCACTCTTGCTCTGAGCAGGCCCACACGGCTGGGAAGCTCCCGCCTTCCGTGGGGGCCAGGACCCGCTTGACGCGGATCTCCCCAAAAGCGTCGGTGACTTGGATCTGGGTGCCCTTCTCGGTGGTCTCCATACGTTCAAAGTACCCCGTGCCACTCGCAATGCCAACAGAAAATCTGGACGAATCTGCACGTGAGTGGCATGAGTGGTATGCTGTGCCACTCAAGACGCGAACTGACCGGAGCGTGCCAACATGAACACCGTGCCACAAGATTTCCAACCGCCCTACCTTGCCTGGTCGACCTTCGACGGAATCCTCGACCAGCTCAAGGCCACGGGCATCCCCGACAAGATCGACCGGAGTGTCCTGGTCGGGAAGTCGGGCGGCGACCAGAGCCAGTTCCTACGGGCTTGTCGCATGTTCGGCCTGATGGATGAGGAGACCGAGCAGCCCACCGAGCGGATGCGGGAACTCGTCAACGCCGAGGACCGCGGCCCCCTACTCGGGCAGATCCTGCGGGAGTCCTACCCCAGCGTTGTTGCTCTGGGCAATGGAGCCACTCAGGCCATGCTCGAAGAAAAGTTCCGCGAGTTCGGTATCGAAGGCGACACCGTGCGGAAGGCGATTGCGTTCTACTTGAGCGCCGCCAAACAGACCGATATCGAGTTGAGCCCGCGCTTTCAGACGACCCGCCCCGGGGCCGGTGGACGGCGCAAACGGACTCCCCGCAAAGCCAGCAGCAATGGCCCGAAAGCAGAAGACCCTGCGCCCCCGCCGCCGCCTGCCGATCCCTACAAGGGTCTGCACCCGGCCATCGTCACCCTCGTCCAGTCGCTGCCGGAGTTCAAAGACCCGACCGACAAACCGGAGTTCCCGGAGGCGAACCGGAAAGCCTGGTTCGCCTACGCCAAAGCGACCTTCGACTTGATCTACTCGCAGCCGCAGGGCGACTCCAGCGCCAGCGGCGGCGGAGAGGAAGACGAATGAGGAGGGATTGAGTCGACCCGCCCTTTAGGGGCTGCCGGACGCGGCGGGCGACGTGAAACCCCCCGCGCCGACCATTTCTTGACCGGAGCAGGTCGGCGCGGGGTCGGTACCAAATACAGGTAAATAGTACCACCGATGACAGAGAATCCCGCTCCCGCCACGGAGCGGGATTCCTTTCTTTTCGGCGCGCTATCCGTCCTCCACGACCTCGGCGAACTTCAATGCCGCCCGCGTCGGCAGGATCATCGCCTCGCAGCGGAAAAGCAACCCGCCCGCGATCAGCTCGCGCACCGCCCTTTCGATCCTGTCGCGCTCTGCGAACTCGTCTTTGCCCTGGTCGGCCAGCTCGCGGATCAAGTCCGCCAGCCGCAGATGACCGGGGTACATCTCGACCACATGGACTAGGACCCGCCGTTCGTCACGCCGGTCTTCTGCGGCGTTGGATTCGGCCTCTGGCCTACCCTGTTCCTGCATCGGGAGCTTCCACCTCCTGGTGCCAGGCCGGGGGCCGTTTCGGCGGTGCCCCGGCCGCTCTTTAGTTGTCGGCGGGGAGGCTAGGCCGGGGACTGCTCAGCGCTGTACGTGCTTTGAAGACACACTTGCCTTCGCCTTTCGCGAACACGGCAGCCGCCGCGCCTGCGAAATGGGAAAGCGATCCGAAAAGACGGTAGGCGAGGAAGTCGAAAAGCGGTAGCGGTCCCCTCAGACCCCTTTTCGGGGACCCCCTCATTTCCTAATGTCTCCTGCTCGTCGGCTCAGTTGACAGGAGGACGCGTGCGGAAGCTTGTTTTGATGGTCGTGGCAGTGGCGCTGTTGGCGATGGCGCCGGCAGCGGGGGCGGAAATCCGCACGCTTACGGTTCAAGACCCTCCCGACGGGATTCCGACGGTCTCCGGGGTTCCCGACAACCCGGATATCAAGCAGGTCGACGTCCGCTACGACACCGGCGGCTCGCTGACGCTGACGCTGACCTTCTACCACGCGCTCGACGCGATCGACAGGTCGCGGAACTACAAGTTCGTGGGCAACTTCGACCTCGGCGAAGGCTACCCCGACAGCCTCTCGCCGGGGAACTGCCGGGCCGGGGGCCAGACGGCCGACATCTACGCGCAGCACAACGTCATCGGCACCTTCTACGACCAGGCGGAAGTGAGCGGCTACAGCGGCTACCTCACTTTCACCAACACCCTTTCGGCGGACAAGAAGACGATCACGCTGACGGCCAGCTCCCCGGTGCTCGCCGGGCGCAACTACCGCTGCCTCGAATACACGCTCCACGCGCGGACCTACTCGAGCATCACCAACCTCAACAGCGACTACGACGCCAGCTGCGACTGCTGGTACGTGAGAACCGGGCTCGACACGATCGCGGGGACGGTCTCCTGGGGCAGCATCTCCGCCACCGGCGTCTGGTTCCCCGGCTTCCAGCCGCCCCCACCGCCACCGCCCCCGCCGACGCCGCTCAAACAGCTGGAGGGGCGACTGCAGATCGCCGTCTCCGGCGGTTGCCGGCGGGCGACCCTGAAGTCCTGGACGGTCTCTCCCTGGGCGGGGGGATACCCGCTCAGCGGCAACATCCGGGTCAGGCTCGGTAACCAGGTGAGGGAATTCCCGGCGACGCAGCCCGGCCCGATCCGCTTCAAACGCGTCCGCAACGGCTGGCGCAACGTGCACGTCGTCTACACCGGCGACCCCCGTCGCACCGCCGCCAAGGCCGACAAGACGGTGTGGGTAGGCACCCGCGGCTGCTTCCGGAGCTGAGCGTCTTGTAGGGTTCCCCTCGATGCTTAGAAAAGGTTCAGTACTCATAGCAGTACTTACCGTTCTAGCCGTCATTTCACCCGCTTCCTCTTCCGGCGCAGCGGAAGAGGCCGAGGCGGGATCTGGAGGCCAGCTGCCCCCGTCCGTCTCCTTCCTCGAGCCGTCCCCCCTGGAAGTCGATTTGGCCCAGATCGAAGGTGACGAAGGTCTCAAGGTCCTCCTCCACAACGACCGGCCGGCTGAACAGATCCTGACCGTGCGCATTCGTGGCTTGGAGGAGAGCGAGAACCCCCAGGCGCAGGGGCTCCTGTCCGCAGAGGAGATTGCTTCGAAAGCTCCTGTTGCGGCGGGGAAAACGGCAGAGATAACGATCCCCTGGACGAATGAAGAAGCGGAGGCCGCCGGGGACCCCGTCGAAGCAGAACTGGTGGCCTCGGGAGAAGGTGGGGGGCTGGCGCGCCAGCCCGTGACCATCCTCTTCGAAGACGCCGGGGATGGAAGCGATGCCGGAGAAACCACCGCGGAAGCGAAGGAGAACGTCCTTCGTCCGGGCCGAGGGGTGGACCTGACCCTGGACGCGATCAACTTCCTCCCCTCGCCGCTCTCCCACCTCACCTACTTCTTCATCTTCTTGACGCTCGTGTCGGTCCTTCTGCTGGCCCTGGTCTTCCGGCAGCTGCAGAGATGGAGGTCGTGGTTCCCCCGCCTGGTGCAGCTGGTTCTCTTCGCATCGGTCTTGGGCGCGGTTCTGGCCGCTGTCCTCTGGGGCTTCAGCGAGCCGCCCCCCTGGCACCCGATCTCCCCCGAGAAGATCGGAGTGGCCGATGAGATCGAGGGAAACGTGGGGACTGCTGCCAGTGAGAACGGGAAAATCACGCAGCTGGTCGTCAGCGATGGAGAGCTGGAACCGGTTGGGCTCGAAGTCTCCGGCTCCTACAGCGGCAAGTACGACCTCACGCCTGACGATGAGAAAGGAGAGGCGGCGGCGACCGTCAACGTCCGCGACTTCTGGCCCTACGCGGTCCTGACGCTCCTGCTGGGCCTCCTATTCGCCTTCTCTTTCCACCGCTGGTACGAAATCACCCGGCCGGCGGCGAAGGCGAGGGTGCGCCGGGAGGAACTGAAGGAAATGTATGAAGGGGCGGTCGAGTGCTACCGGCAAAAGCGCGGATCTGACCCGCCCCTTCCAGGCATCAGCTTGAAAGACCGATTCGATCGGCTGGAAATCGAGATGGAGGAAGAACTCGAGGAAGGCAACTCGAAAGGCGCTCGGGACAAGCTGGATCTGATGCGGTCCTACCTCGATCAGTTCAACCTCCTCTGCGAGGCGCTGCTGGCCCTACAGGAGCGAGGGGCGAAGTTGAAGTCGCTCGACCTGGCAGCCCTGGGCCGGGAAGCCGAGGAATTCGACGCCTACCAGGGTGCGCTCCTCCGATTGGGAACCGTGCAGAGCGCGCTGGCCAGCGAGAGGAGCGTAAAAGCGCTGGAAGACAAGGTGGCGAAGATCGAGGAGGCCTCTGATCTGCTCGATGGGGTCTGGCGCGAGCTCCAGATGCTTCAACGTGACATCGCCTGCGTGGACGCGCTGTTGCCGCTGGCCCGCCGACGCCAGAAGCAAGAACTCGGAACGATTCGCGGAACACTGCTGAAACTGAGCCAAGACCTCGTCAACGCCGACACTGCCGAAGCCATTGCCACGGTCGAGAAGGACAGCGACCCGGTCCGCGCCTCGCTGATTCGAATCTGGAAGGAAATCCAGGCGAAGGCGGGCTCGGAGGCTGTCCCTCCCGCCTCTCGGCCGAAGGAAAGGAAAAAGATGGCCCTCTCGACTCCTGTTCGCGCTGCGTTCCCTCCGCAGGCGATCGAGGCGGACAGGAAGAGCGCCATCGCCCGGGCCAAGACCGACATCTCCGACAAGGACCGGATCGTCGGTGCGTTGGCCTTTGCGCTTGCGGTTGCCTCCGGCATGGCAACCCTGTACTTCGGGAATGCGTCATGGGGTGAACCCGGTGACTATCTGGCGGCGCTGGCCTGGGGTGGGATCACCGGCGAGGGTGTGAAACTCGCCGCGAACATCGCCGATCGCAAATTCCCCGGCTGAGGCCAAGGCCCCAGCCAGGTCCCTCGACTTCGCTTAGTAGCGCGGCGGGCCTTCGCGATAGGCCGGATCCCGGACTTCGCGCCGTTCTTCCACCGGGGGAGCGGCCTCGCCGGGGGCGACCCCACGGCGGCGGGACCAGACGATTTCCTGGTAGAGCCCGATCAGGAGGCCGACGGCGCCGGCGACCATGAGGATCACGCCGATCGTGTCGATCGAGATCTCCTGGACGTGGAAGTTGGTCGCGAACTTGAGGATCGCGCCCACGGCTATGAGGAATATGCCTGCTCCGATAGTCATGGGGGCCGAATACCCCGGGGTTGGATCGACAAACCGGAGCGGTCTCCGGCCTGCGTGTTTAAGAGGACGAATCTCCGAGGCTCGTCCAGAGCCGTTTCTCGGCGTCTCGAACCCGTTCGGCGCCCTCGCCGACCGCCCGCCACAGCTCCGGCCGCGGCTCGTCGCTTTCACTCGCCGCTTTGAACGCCTCCGCCAGCTCGGTCCAGCGCGCCCCCGCCTCCGCCGCCAGCGGCGCCTCGCCCCGGCCCGCCTCCGCGAGGAAGCGCGAGTACATCGGCCGGAAGCAGCCGCCGCCGGTGCCGCGGCGCTCGATCACCTGGTAGGCGAAGCGGGCGCACCACTGCCAATCCTCGACCACCTCCGGCCAGGACCCGGCCTCCGCCGCCAGCCGCTCCAGCGCTGGCACCCCGGCAAACTCGCCGAACGGCGGCTCGAGCATCTCGCCGACGGCGCGCTCAATCGCCCGCGGCACCGCCGCTTCCAGCTGCTCGCGGTCAATCGCCTCGCCGACGGTGAACATGTGGGCTTCGAGCGGGTAGGCGGGGTGGCCGCTGTGCCGCGCCCGCGCCAGGTTCTCCAGCCGCGTCGTCTGCAGTTCCTCGAAGGCGGTGTCTGAGAGGTGGGCGACATCCTCGTCGTAACCCGCCAGCACCACCGCGTGGCCGGGGAAGTGGGCCGAGTTGCCGTAGTGGTCGAGGAAGTAGATGT
>JALYWY010000039.1 GCA_030852475.1 Actinomycetota bacterium
CCTCCGCGGTCCCGTCCTCGTAGGCGTCGTCGGCGACCCAGACCCGCGCCCGCGGAAAAGCCTCCCGCAGCGCCCGCACCGTCTCGCCCACCCGGTCGGCCTCGTTGCGAGCGGCGACGATCGCCGCCAGCGCACCTTCCTCCCCCGCTGCCTCCTGAGGTCCCATCGTCGGGCTATTGTCCCCGGCCATGGCAGACATCGAGGCACACATCACCGGCAACGTCTGGAAAATCGAGGTGGCGGTCGGAGACCAGGTCTCCGACGGCGACACCGTCGTCATCCTCGAGTCGATGAAGATGGAGATCCCCGTCGAGTCGGAAGACGACGGCGTCGTGAAGGAGATTCGCTGCGAGGAGGGCCAGTCGGTCAGCGAAGGCGACGTCCTCGTAGTGCTGGAGTAGCAGCGTGGAGGAGCGCCTGGCCGGCGGCAAGCTCCTGCTCGACCGGCCCGCCGAGGCCGTCGCCCGCCTGACGATCTCGAATCCCGAGCGTCGCAACGCCCTCGACCACGAGATCCTCGACGCGATCGCCGAGATCCTGCCGCAGCTCGATCGCGGGATCGAGAACCGCTGCGTCGTCATCACCGGGGCGGCGCCGCTGTTCTCGGCCGGCTACGACATCGCCGGGATCCCCGAGCAGACGTTCGAGCGCGACGCCGAGGCGCTCGTCGCCCACCCCTTCCACGCGGCGATGGAGGCGATCGCCCACCACCCGTGGCCGACGATCGCCGCGATCAACGGCCACTGCCTCGGCGGCGGGCTCGAGCTGGCGATCACCTGCGACCTGCGGCTCTGCGCCACCAGCGCGAAGCTGGGAATGCCGCCGGCGAAACTGGGCCTGATCTACGGCCACACCGGTCTGCGCAAGTTCCTCGACGTCGTCGGCCTCCCCTACACCAAGGAGCTCTTCCTCACCGGGCGCAACCTCGACGCCGAGCGGGCCGAGCGGATCGGCCTCGTCAACTGGGTGACCGCCGACGAGGCGGTGGCGGACGAGGCGGTCGCCCTCGCCGCCGCGGTCGCCGAGAACGCGCCGCTCTCGATGCGCGGCAACAAGCACGCGATCGACCTCCTCGAGTCGAACCCGGAACTGACCGAGCAGCAGGAGGCCGGCCTCGTCGCCCTGCGCGAATCCTGCTTCTCCTCCGAGGACTTCCGCGAGGGAATCCGCGCCTTCGCCGAGAAGCGCCGGCCGCAGTGGACGGGACGGTGAGCGCGAAGGCGCGCAAAGCCCTCGCCGCCGCCGACCCGACGATGGCCGCCCTGATCGAGCGGGTCGGCCCGATCGACATCGAGACCCGGCTGCGCCGCCGCAAAGAGGAGCGGCCGAACGACGCCTACGGGGCCCTGCTGCGGGCGATCGTCGGCCAGCAGCTCTCGACCAAAGCGGCGCGGACGATCTACCTGCGCGTGCTCGATCTCTTCGACGGCAGGACGCCCTCGCCGGAGCAGTTGCTCGAAGCCGACGAAGTGGACCTGCGCGCCGCCGGCCTCTCCGGCCGCAAGACCGAATATGTCCGCGATCTCGCCTCCCATGTCCTCAGCGGCGAACTGGAGCTGGACCGGCTCGAGCAGCTCGACGACGAGGAGGTGATCGCGGAGATCGTCGCCGTCCGCGGCCTCGGCCAGTGGACGGCGGAGATGTTCCTGCTCTTCCACCTCGAACGGCCCGACGTCCTCTCCGGCGGCGATCTCGGGATCCGCAAAGCGATCCAGATCGAGTACGGCCTGGCCGAGATGCCGCCGCCGAAGCGGGTGATCGAGATCGGCGAGCCCTGGCGGCCGCACCGGAGCCTGGCTTCGCTCTACCTGTGGGAGTCGCTGGCGGCGGTCCCTGATGAGTAAGAGGTTCTGGCTCGGCATCGCCGCCGCCACCCTGGTGGCCGTTGGCTCGGTCCTCGTCGGGTTCCTGGTCTATGCCGAGGACCGCGAGGACCTCGAGCAGAGGCAACGGGACGAAGCCACGCGGGCGGCGCACCAGATGGAAGCGGTGGCCGGTCTCTCGGTCGGCCAGCTGACCAGCGCCGCCGCCTTCTTCAAAGCCGAGGACGACCTCAGCCGTCACGAGTTCCAGGTCTACGGCCGCTCTCTGGTCCGCCAGGGAGCGCTGGCCGGGGCTGTCTACCTCCCGCGAGTGCCAGCTGAGAAGCGGGCACGCTACGAGCGCACCCACGGACTCGAGATCCTCGAACGAACGGGTCCGCTCAGCTTCCGCCGGGCGAGGCCACAGCCGGCTTACTTCCCGATTACCTATGTCGCTGCTGAGAAGGAAGAAAGGCGCAGGGCGCTTGGATACGACCTGGGCCAGGACCCGGAACGGGCGATGTATCTGTTTCGCGCCAGGGACACCGGCACCGCCGTCTCCAGCTCGGTCATCCCGCTGCTGATCGGCGGCCGCGGGATCAACGTCTTCCGCGCCGTCTACCGCGACGGCCCGCCAGTGCGAACGGTCGCGCAGCGCCGCCGCGCCCTGTCCGGCTTCGCCGCCGGCAGCTTCCGGATCGACGACCTGGCCGCGGCCGCGAACGAGGCCGTCTCGCCAGGCGTGCGGCTGCAGCTGCGGGCCGGTGGCGAGACCGTCTTCGGGGCGCAGGGTGAGCTCAGCGACGGCGCCTCCACCCCGCTGCAGATCGCCGATCAAACCTGGGTGTTGAGCGTCGAGGACCCCGGCGGCCCCGACCACAGCCTGCCGATCGCCCTGGCGGTGCTGGGGATCTCGCTGGCCGCGCTGCTGGGAGCGCTGATCCTCTCCTGGAGCCGCAAAGAGCGGATGCAGGAGCTGGAGCGGCAGGCGAGCCAGGACGCGCTGACCGGGCTGGACAACCGGCGTCGCTTCGAGCGGGACCTGGCGACGGCG
Organism: Actinomycetota bacterium; assembly: GCA_030852475.1. GTDB lineage: Bacteria > Actinomycetota > Thermoleophilia > Solirubrobacterales > 70-9 > VAYN01. Next base: position 2,857 of record JALYWY010000039.1, read on the forward strand.
ATGGCGAGGGCCCGCCGGGACCGCTCGACCGGGGCGCTGCTGATCCTCGACATCGACGACTTCAAGCGGGTCAACGACTCTCAGGGCCATCCTGCCGGCGACCGGCTGATCCAGGGGGTCGCCTCGGTGCTGCGGCGGCGGACCCGGCAGAGCGACACGCTCGCACGACTAGGCGGCGACGAGTTCGCGGTGATCCTACCCCGCTGCAGCCGCGAGGAGGCGCAGCTCGCAGCCGAGGCGATCGCCCGCGAGGTCCGCGAGTACCGCTCCGGGGAGGACTCGGAGCCGGTGACGGTGAGCGTCGGCGTGGCGATGTTCGGCGACGACCCCCGCACCAGCGCCGCCACCGTCTTCTCCGAAGCCGATACCGCGATGTACACGGCGAAGGACGAAGGCCGCGACGGGGTCCGGGTCTTCGACCCTTCAGGCACTTAGCTTTTTTTGACTAAACGCCCGCGAGGCGAGACTCTCTCGGTACCAAGTTCCCGGACCGCTCCGGGAGCAACCAAGGAGAGATCTGATGAAACAGCTAAAGAGAATCGCGGCAACCGCTCTCACGGCGGCTGCCCTTGCCGTGACCCTCGGCGCCGGCAGCGCCTCGGCGACCACACTGGAGATCGAAGGAGTTACACAAAATCAATCCGTTGACATCAATCTAGGGCTCGCTCTGGGAAGTTCGGCGGTCCTGAGCCGTACAGACGGATCGCTCGCCAACACATGCACCAATTCGAGGATAAGAGGCAGTACGGTGACGTACACCGGTGCCACGGTGACAACCTGGGCAAACACGCTGTCCTTCGAATCCTGCGAAAGATGGGTCACCGTTCATTTCCCGGGCAAACTGCACATCGAACACATCGGCGGCACCACAGACGGGACAGTGTCCTCGTCGGGCGCCGAAGTGACAGTGGGATCCCCATTCGGCACCCTCAACTGCAAAACGGGCTTCGGCGTCGATCTCGGCCGCCTGACAGGAAGCAAATGGGGATGGGCGATGCTGGACGTCAACGCGGTCCTCAACTGTGGCTTCCTCGTGCCCTCCGCTACGTGGAAAGCCACGTACGAAACGACATGGGCACAAGGACTGGGTGTTTCTGCCTAGCGGGCGCTGATTAGCGATCTGAGCAAACGCAGCGGAGCCGCCCGCCAGTCGGGTGGCTCCGCTTCTAGCGCCGCAATTCCGAGCGCAGGTCGAGCACGCGCTGAGCCGCTTCCTCGAACTCCTCGCGCTCGAGCCCACCGGAGCGCAGCTTCGCCACCAGCGCCTCCCACGCCCTCTCCCCCGGCCCCAGCCGCGCGTAGAGCAGCAGGTCGGAGCCGGCGCGGGCGCCGGCGACGGCGGCCTTGGCGGTGCCGCCGAAGTCTTCGACGGCGGGCGTTTCCAGCGCGTCGGTGACGGTGACGCCCTCGAAGCCGAGGCGGTTGCGCAACTCGCCGGTGACGATCGCGCGGGTGAAGGCGGCGGGGCGGTCGGAGAAGGCCGGGTAGATCGCGGTGCTGAGCATCACCATCTCACCGCCCGCGGCGACGAAGGCGGCGTAGGGCTTCTCGTCGACCCGGCGCAGCTCCTCCTTGGAGAGATCGATCCGTTCGGTCGAGAAGTCGGTGTTTTCACGGGCAGCGCCGAAGCCGGGGAAGTGCTTGGCCGTCGCCACTACGCCACCGGCTTGCAGCCCTTTCGCGAACGGGATCGCGGTGGCTTCGACGCGGGCGGCGGTCGAGCCGAAGCTCCGTTCCGTCTCGGCGATCACTCCGCCGGGGCGGCCGACGTCGAGCACCGGGGCGAGGTCGACGTTGACGCCCACCTCGCGCAGGCTGGCGGCGGTGCGGCGGCCCTGTCGGGCGCTGAAGGCGGCGCCGCGGGCGCCCATCTCCTCGGCCGAGGCGCTCGGGGCGCCGCTGACCCGCTTCACCTGGCCGCCCTCCTGGTCGACCATGACCAGCAGCGGGTCGCGCAGCTTCGGCGGCCGCGGGATCGCCTGCAGCCGGGCGATCAGGCGCCTGCCGGCGGCGCGGCTGGGGAAGTTTTCGGCGAAGAGGACGACGCCGGCGATCCGTCCCTCGCTGATCGCGGCTCGCAGGTTCGGCGAGACCGAGGTGCCCTGAACGCCGACGACGATGCGCTGCCCGGCGAGCTGCTTCGGCGAAAGCGTCTCGGCGACGCCCGGCGCCGCCCGGTAGCTCGCCCCGATACACGCGCCCCCGGCGAACGCCGCGATCGCCAAAGCGGCCAGCGTCAACAAGGCCACCCGCCGCCGCCGCGCCACCACTTGCTGCATGCACCGATGCTATGGGTGAGGCGTCCGGGGCGCTTCCTAGGCTGCGCCGCATGCCCTCCTTGATCACCCATGAAGAGGCGCTCGCCTACGGTCGCCTCACCGACCACGCCGAGATCGAAGCCCTCGTCGAACGCGCCTGGGAGGTGCGGGTCGAGAACTTCGGCGACTCCACCGACATGTGCTCGCTGGTCAACGCCAAGTCCGGCGGCTGCGCCGAGGACTGCGGCTTCTGCGCCCAGTCCCGCTATGCCGAGGCCGACACGCCGATGCACGCGATGATGGAGCCGGAGCAGATCCTCGAGCACGCGAAAGCGGCCGAGGCCGCCGGCGCCCACCGCTTCTGCATGGTCACCCAGGGCCAGGGGCTCTCGAAGCGGGACTTCCAGAAAATCCTCGACGGCGCCAAGCTCGTCGCCGAGCAGACCAACCTCAAGCGCTGCGCCTCGATCGGCCACATGTCGGTCGAGCGGGCGAAGGCGCTGAAAGAGGCCGGCGTCCAGCGCGTCCACCACAACGTCGAGTCGGCCCGCTCCTACTACCCCGAGGTCTCGACCACGGTCCGCTACGAGGGCCGG
>JALYWY010000361.1 GCA_030852475.1 Actinomycetota bacterium
GTGAGGGCGGCGGCGAAGGCGCAGCTGAGGGTGAAGGCGAGCCCGACGAAGAGGAACTCGCTGAGCCGGTTGCCGGTCTCCCACGCCAGCGGCGCCAGCCGCAGCGCCAGGGTGCCGAAGAAGGCGACGGCGGCGATCGCGAAGATCAGCGCGAACGGTTTCTTCAGGTGGCGGCGGTAGATCTCGCGCAGGCCGAAGGGGAGGGCCGCGGCGAGCAGCAGCACGGCTAGGACCGCTATCGCTTTCCCCGCCAGCGGGGTCGGTTCGACCGCGGGCCCGCTCCCCTCGAAGAGGGCGCGGGGCTCGTCCTCGCCGCCGATCGTGTTGGCGATCGCGTCGAAGGCGCTGCTGAGGACCGGCGTCAGGTAGCCCACGGTCGAGCTGGCGACGACGAGCAGCCAGAACCCGGCCATCGTCGCGGCGGCCACCGCGAAGGGCCAGGGGTTCGGCGGCCGCCAGCTTTTGCGCACGAACCAGTAGGCGATCGTCAGGGCGAGGAGGAAGCCGACGGTTGCGTAGGAGGTGAGGTGGTGGGTGACGACGATCGCCGCGATCGCCAGCAGGATCGGCACGCCCCAGGCGCGCAGCGCCGTCTTCGGCGCGACTTCCCGCTCGGCCAGCGCCATCATCGTCATCAGCAGCAGCGGCAGGGCCAGCGACTCGTAGGAGTACTGGGCGCTCCAGAAGAGGAAGTTGAAGTTGCCGGCGTAGATCGCGACCCCCAGCCCCGCCGCCCGGGCGGATCCCGAGACCCGCTCGAAGAGGAGGAAGAGCGAGGCGAGCATGACCAGGCGCGCGACCCCCGCCAGGATGATCCCGGCCGGGTAGATCGAGAGCCCGGTCAGCTTCATCAGCGCCGTCGTCGCTGCCTCCAGGCCGGGGTAGGACGGCGTCACCTCGAGGATCGGGTTCGCCTTGAACAGCGCGTCGGTCTCGTTGATCCGATCGGCGTTGAAGGCGTGAACCTGCTCGTCCGAGAAGGTGAAGACGGGGGAGTCCCGCATCACCTTGACCAGGTAGAGGCTGAGCCCGAGGAAGACGACCAGCAGCAGTCGCTCGCGCGCGGAGGCCTCTTTCGAGGTGAGCCGGTAGAAGACGGGCAGCGCGATCAGGAGCAGGCCGAGCCAGTAGAGGCCGATCGCCGGGTCGGCGGCGCGCGAGAGGGCGTTCGCGACGGAGCACAGCAGCAGGCCGATGCCCGCCGTGAGAACGATCGCCGCGAGGGGGGAGAAGCGCGGCCCTCGTTCTACGTTGATGGCGCGTCCAGAGCGAGCTGCTCTACCTATGGGTGCTGCCCCGGCTGACATGGGGTCACCGTACCCGCGGGGGCGGCTGCCTCACAGTTGCAGGAGCGGTCGTGCTGCGGTCAGGCCGCGGCGGAGGTCGCGGCGCGCTCGTTGGACGCTGCCTGTGGCAGGGCGCGCGGGCTGCGGATGCTGCGCCGGCGCCGCGCCTCCTTGAAGATCGTGCCGAGGACGCGGAAGCCGTCGCGGAAGGTCTTCAGGTTGCTCTGGCCGTGCATCCGCTCTTTCTCGTAGCTCGGGACCTCGGTGATCTTCATCCCCGAGGAAGCCATCCGCAGGTTGATCAGCGTCTCCACCTCGAAGCCCGGGACGTCGAGCGAGATGAACGGCAGGCAGCGAGCCCAGAAGGCGTTGTAGCCGTAACAGAGGTCGGTGAAGTGGGTGCCGTGCATGAGGTTGGCGGTGCCGCTGAGGACCGAGTTGCCGAGGCTGCGCAGCTTGGTGATGTCGGCGCTGCCGCCGCCCTCCATGTAGCGCGAGCCCTTGGCGAAGTCGGCGCCGGCCTCCAGCGCGGCGACGAAGCGGGGGATCTCGGCCGGGTCGGCGGAGCCGTCGGCGTCCAGCATCACGACCAGGTTGCCGGTGACGGCGGCGAAGCCGGTGCGGAAGGCGTCGCCCTTGCCGCGGCCGCTCTGGGTGGTGACGCGGATGCCGGGGTATGCCTGCTGGGCGGCCTCGATCGTGTTGTCTTTCGAGTTGCCGTCGACGAGGATCACCTCGTGCAGGCCGTCCGGAAGTTCGGAGAGGACCTGGCCGATGTTCTTCTCCTCGTTCATCGCCGGGACGACGACGCTGACCTTGGTCTTGCGGATGGCGCGGCGGTCCGGGCCCTTGTAGGGGATGGCGCCGCGAGCGGCCAGTGCCTCGACCTCGATCAGCGGCACGCCGCCGACCCGGCTCGGAGTCACCGACTGCGCCTCGAGCAGGTCGAGCGGGCGCGGCAGCAGGCTGACGGGGACGCCGATCGACTTGAAGGCGCGGACCATCTCCAGCAGCCCTTCGTCGTCGGCGTGTTGGCTGGAGATGACGACGCGGTCGGCGTGGTAGCGCTCGACCACCTCGAGGGCGGCGACGCGGCCGGCGGTGCCGTCGCTCTCGGCCGGCGGCACGGTGCCGACGACGTTGGCGTATTTCCTCAACGGCGGGTAGGCCCGCAGGCGTTCGGCGGTGTCGTCCTCGCCGACCAGGACCCAACGCTCCTGCGGGTTGAGGCGCTCTAGATAAGGGCCAAGAACGCCGCGGCAGACGGTATCGAGGACGATGAAGCCGAGCCAGAGGCCGAGCTGCTCGAGGCTGCCGAGCGGGGTCAGCAGGCCGGCGACCCAGACGAAGAGCCCGGCGACGACGAAGCGGATCGCGGGCCAGCCGGCGCCACCCTCCTCGCGCGCCGAGCGCGAGCCGTAGACGCCGAGCAGGGCGTAGACGGCAACGAGGATGAGCGGGGCGACCGGGAAGGCCGGCAGGAAGGCGACGCCGGCGAGCGCCGCCACCGCCGCCAGGGCGATCGAAGAGGAGACGAGGTCGACCAACGGCAGCAGCCAGAAACCGGGGCCCCGGCGGGCCATCGGCATCGCGCCGAGGGTGGGCCGATCCTGGACGAGCGCTTCTTTGGCCGCCGGGGCCGGCTGGAAGCGTCGATCGAAAGGAACGTCAGTAGAAGAGTTCATCACCGGGGGAAGGGCTGGTTTTTCTTTCAAGTACGAAACGGAGCGAGAGTCGCGGTTATCAACGCAAACTCCGTATCGGCACCGGAAACGGATCACATGAATTGCTGCAACGAGGGGATCGTCGCCTGCAGATTATGAGAAGTAAATAGGAAAAATAAGCTTTTCCCAAATACCGCTGACTGGCTTGCAAACCCGCCTGTCAGCGATAGGCCTCGGCGAGCTCCGGATCCTTCTCCGCCAGCATCTCCGCCAACTCGACCATCACCTTGCACTGCTTCCAGGTGGCGTCGTCCTGCATCTTGCCGTCGATCATGTGGACACCGCGTCCGTCGGGGATCGCCTCGATCACTTTCTTGGCGAATTTCACCTCGTCTGGAGGCGGGCTGAAGACCTTCTTCGCGATCCCGATTTGAACTGGATGCAATGACCAGGCGCCGACGCAGCCCATCAGGAAGGCGGCCCGGAACTGGGTCTCGCAGCCGGCCGTGTCCTTGATGTCGCCGAAAGGCCCGTAGAAGGGTAGGATGCCGGCTGAGGTGCAGGCGTCGACCATGCGGGCGATCGAGTAGTGCCAGAGATCCTGCTGGGCGCTGACCCGGTCGGCCTCGGGGTTTTCCGGGTCGTCCGGGTCCTCCATCACGCGGTAGCCGGGATGGCCGCCGCCGACGCGGGTGGTCTTCATCCGCCGCGCGGCCGCGAGGTCGGCGGGGCCGAAGCTCATCCCCTGCATGCGCGGGCTGGCGTTGGCGATCTCCTCCAGGTTGACCACGCCCTGCGGGGTCTCGAGGATCGCGTGGACGAGGATCGGCCGCGACAGCCCGGCCTTCGCCTCGAGCTGGGCGAGCAGGCGGTCGACGTAGTGGATGTCGTGGGCGCCCTCGACCTTCGGGACCATGATCACCTCGAGCTGCTCGCCGATCTCGGTGACGAGCTGGGTGAAGTCGTCGAGCACCCAGGGGCTCTCCAGCGCGTTGACGCGGGTCCAGAGCGAGGTCTGGCCGAAGTCGTTCTCCTTCGCCGCCTGGATCAGGCCGGCGCGGGCCGCCTCCTTGCGGTCGACCGGGACCGCGTCCTCGAGGTTGCCGAGGAGGATGTCGGTTTTCTCGGCGATCGCCCCGGCCTTGGCGACCATCTTCTCGTTCGAGAAGTCGAGGAAGTGGATCATCCGCGAAGGCTTCACCGGGATCTCGCGAAGCGGCTCCGGGGCGCCGATCGCCTGCGGCA
>JALYWY010000369.1 GCA_030852475.1 Actinomycetota bacterium
GGGCAGTTCTGACCGGCCTGCCGCGGCGGCTTGTCCGCCGGTCGTCGGCTACGGCGCCGAGCTGCAGGCGCGGGCGGCGGCGGAGGTCGGTGCCCTGCCGGCAGGTTCGGCCGTGTAAATGCCGATCTGAATCTCCCCAGAAGTGCCGAGGCAAAATTCCCCACCTCGGCGTTCGGTGATCAGCCGGTCAATGATCGATCGCTCCGTTTTTCGGCGGCCTGCCGCGGCGCTTTGGTGGCGGCGGCGGCGTGATGGCGGCGTGGGCACGCGTGTGCTCCGGGATGAGATCGGCGTGAGCGCGGAGTCGATAGCTCGCGCCCTCGATCTGGACGACGACGGCGTGATGCAAGAGGCGGTCGAGCAGCGCGGTGGCGACGACGGGATCGCCGAAGACCTCGCCCCACTCGGCGAAGCCGCGGTTGGATGTGAGGATCATGGCGCCCTTCTCGTAGCGGGCGTTGACGAGCTGGAAGAAGAGGTTGGCGCCGCCGGAGGTGATCGGCAGGTAGCCGATCTCGTCGACGATGAGCAGGCTGGCGCGGCTGTAGAAGCGAAGCTTCTCGGTGAGCCGACCTTCGCGTTCGGCGCGGCCGAGCGCCTCGATCAGCTCCGCCAGGGTGCAGCGGTAGACAGCCTTCCCAGCCTTCACCGCGGCGACGCCGAGGGCGGTGGCGAGGTGGCTCTTGCCGGTGCCGGGCGGGCCGAGGAAGTGCAGGACCTCGGCGCGGGCGACGAAGTCGAGCTCGGCGAGCGCGAGGATGCGGTTGCGGTCGAGGGAGGGCTGGAAGGAGAAGTCGAAGCCCTCGAGCGTCTTCGGCGGATTGAGCCGCGCGGTCTTCAGCGCGACGGCGATGCGGCGGGTCTCGCGGTTGGCGTGCTCCTCGGCCAGGAGGCCGTCGATCGCCTCGATGGCCGAGAGCTCGCCGCGCTCGAGGCGGCGAAGCGTATGGTCGAGCGCCTCGAGCGCGCGGGGCATGCGCAGCCCGCCCAGGCTGGTGCGGATGCGGTCGAGCAGCTCGGTCACGATGCGGCTCCCCCACCGGCCAGGCGGCGCCCGACGGCGTCGTAGAAGGCGAGCGGACGGCGGCCGACGCCCTGGTCGACGGGATCGGCCTGCCGCACGGGGACGGGCTTGCGGTGCGACGGATCGGTGCGGCGCTGGTTGCGGCCTTCGAGCAGCGGATGGCTGGCGATCAGCCGGCCGTCCTCGAAGATCCGCACCTCCCGCGGGTGGTTCTGGACCTCGACGACGCGCTTCCGGGTGGCGTCCGGGACGCTGTAGAGATTGCCGCCCACCGAGACCATGCCCTCGTGGCTGATCCGCCGCTCGACGGTGAGCACCGCACTGTACGGAATGGCGGGATGGGCGACGAGGGCGGGCTGCTCCTCGGCGAAGTGTTCCTCGACGACCCGCCGGGTGGTGGCATGGAGCCGGGCGTTGGCGATCTCGACCCGCCATGCTTCGAACTGCCGGTTCAGGTCGTCGAGGTCGCGGAAGGTCCGGCCGAGGAAGAAGTCCTGGCGGATGTAGCGATAGGGCCGCTCGACCTTGCCCTTGGTCTTGGCGCGGTAGGGACGGCAGGCCCGCGGCAGCGCGCCGTAGTGGTTGAGCAGCGCCACCAGCGACATGTTGTAGGTGACCAGGCCCTCGGCGTCCTCGCCGATCACCGCGGTCTTCATCCGGTCGTAGAGCAGCTCGCCCGGCGCGCCCGCCATGGCGGCGAAGGCCTCGATGTGACAGCGCAGCACGGTCTGCAGGTCCTGGGAGGCGCAGAAGCGCCCCCAGAGCCAGCGGCTGTGGCCGAGCACCATCGTGAACAGCCAGACCTTGCGTACGACGCCCGGCGCGTCGGCGAACTCCACCTTGAACTCGGCGAAGTCGACCTGGCCCTGCCTGCCGGGCGGCGTCTCGAACCGCCGCTCGAAGACCGGGCGTCTCGGCGGCCGCACCTCGCGAAGGAAGTCGGTCAGCCGGGTATAGCCGCCGGCGTAGCCCATCTCCCGGATCTCCCGCAGCAGGCGCCGGCCCGAGAGCTCGGGATAGGCCGCGACGCGAGCGGCCAGATAGTCCTCGAAGGGCTCGATCAGCGTCGGCTGCGGCGCCCGCGGCCCGTATGTCGGTGCTTCCAGCCCGCGCTCCAGGTGTCGACGCACGGTCTTGCGGTCGAGCCCCAGCTGGCGGGCGATGGCCGAGACCGACAGCCCCTGCCGCTTCAAGTCATGGATCAACACGATCTCCCCGAGTTTGACCACCTGCACTTCCCCTCGTTCTTCGAGGCAGCAGGTGGAACGCTTCGGCCGCCGCCGTCATCCGGGGG
>JALYWY010000370.1 GCA_030852475.1 Actinomycetota bacterium
CGCGCCTCCTGCTCGTGCAGGTGGAAGACGCCGCCGAGCATGCCGGCCTCGCCGGGATCGAGGCGGCCGCGCTGGGCGCCGCGGGAGATCAGCAGGCGCAGTTCCTCCGGCGAGGTCTCCTCGCCCTCTTCGACGTCGACTTTCAGCACGCGCTGGACGAGGAAGTTGGCGGGCGCGTTGGTGGTGACGATCAGCGGGTGCAGCAGCTTGCGGAAGAAGGCCATCGGCCCGGCGATCCAGAGCAGCACCCCCTCGGCCTTGCCGATCGCCAGCATCTTCGGCGCCTGCTCGCCGAGGATGACGTGGAGGAAGGTGACGATCGTGAAGGCGAGGGCGATCGCGATCGCGACGGCGGCGGCGTGGCCGAAGAACTCGCCGAGGAGCGGCTCCAGCAGCTCCGCCAGCGCCGGCTCGCCGAGGAAGCCGATGCCGAGCGAGGCGAGCGTGATCCCGACCTGCGAGGTGGCGACGTACTGGTCGACGTTGTCGACCTGGTTGAGGGCCTGCGTGGCGCGCTTGTCGCCCTCCTCGCGCAGCTGCTCCAGCCGCGAGCGGCGCGAGCGCACGATCGCGAACTCGGCCGCGACGAAGAAGCCGTTGACCGCGATCAACAGCATCAGGAAGACGAGCAGCAGGACGCTCATCGGCTATGCGGCCCGGTACTTCGGGCTGGGACGTCCTCGGCCATTCGGCACCGTGAATATAGCTACCCGGGCCGGCGTGAGATATTGGCGGCATGCGAATCGCCACGCTCAGCGAGATGCTCGAAGAGGTCGTCAGGCTGGGCGAGGCGACCGGGATGGAAGAGCACGCCCATGAGTTGCGGGGGGAACTGGAGGGGCGGCTGGCGACGGTGCGCGCCGGGGTGGCCGGCACCGAAGCGCCGCGGGTGATCGCCCTACAGCGGCTCGACCCGCCGAAAGTCGGCGGCTTCTGGATCCCGGAGATGATCTCGATCGCGGGCGGCGAGGACGTCGCCGGCGATCCCGGCCTCAGCCCTCCGTCGGTCGGCCTCGGCGAGCTCGCCAGCCTCGGCGCCGACGTCGTAGTGGTGATGCCGGAGGTGGAGCTCGAGGCCGCCCAGGCCCTGGCGATGGAGCATTGGGAGAACATCGCCGCCTTCGGCGCGACCCGCCTCTACGCGGTAGACGGCACAATCTTCGCCGAGCCGGGGCCGCGCCTGGTCGACGGCGTCGAGCTGCTCGGCCACATCCTCCACCCGGACCTGGTGGATCCGCCGGGCAACGTCGGCTTCGTGACGCTGCGAGCGCCGACGCCGCGGCCCGCGCCCGGCTCCTAGACGACGGAGACCGCGCCGACCACGGCGGCAATGCCTATGGCGACCATTGCCAGTATCTCCATCGGCAGGCGACTGGGACCGAACCTGCCTTTCTCGCCGGCGACGATGACGAAGGCACAGATCACGCCGCCGGCCAGGCCACCGAGGTGGCCGCCGATGCTGATGTTCGGCAAGACGAAGCTGAGGACCAGGTTGAAGAGGATCAGGAACCCGATCTCACCCGCGAGAGCGTCCATGCCCCGGCCCCGGGCGATCACGAAAGTGGCTCCGGCAAGACCGTAGACGGCGCCCGAGGCGCCCACCGTGAGGGCGTTCGGATCGATGATCAGCGCGCCAAAGGCGCCGGCGAGGAGCGAGGCGAAGTAGAGGGCGAGGAAGCGCGGCGTCCCCAGCGAAGGCTCCAGCAGCCCTCCCAGCATGTAGAGCAGGAACATGTTGAAGCCGAGGTGGAGGATGCCGGCGTGGAGGAAGCCGCCGGTGACGAGGCGGTACCACTCGCCTTCGGCGACCAGGGGGCCGAAGAGGGCGAAGTCGCGGCCGATGCTGCCGATCCCGTCGAAGCCCCCGCCCCCGGAGCCGATCTCGGCGAGGTAGGCCAGCACGTTGATCGCGATCAGGGCGAAGGTGGCGGGAGCGCGCCGCCATCCCTCCTCCTGTCCCACCCCCCGCACCACCTTGGTCCGCTGGCTCGCGCACTCGGGGCAGCGCATGCCGACGGGCGTCGGCGTCATGCAGTCGGGGCAGATCGGCCGCCCGCAGGAGGAGCAGGAAACGCCGGTCTCGCGGTCGGGGTGGCGGTAACAGGTCTCGGCCATCGAGCAGGGGAGCCTACAATCGCCGCCGATGGAGCCCGCCAGCCCCGCCCGTCTCTACGCCACCGTCGTCGGCGCGCTGCTCCTCGTCCTCGGCATCCTCGGCTTCTTCTACACCGCCTCCTTCGACGAGCTGGACTCCTACGAGGAGGCGCTGGGCGGGCTGAAGGCGAACGGCTGGCTCAACCTCTTCTACGTCGCCACCGGCGCCCTCGGACTGCTCGTCGCCGGCGCCTCCTCCCGCGGTTACGCGCTGGCGATCGGGCTCCTCTACACGGCGCTGGCGATCGTCGGCTGGGGAACCGGGGCGCTGAACCTCGTCGTCGGCCTGCTCGGTCTGGCCGCGGTGGCGGGGACGCCGACGGGCCGGAAGCGTCCCGTCAAGCGGAGGCGGGAACGAGCGCGGCGATCAAAGCCGCGAGCGAAGCCCGCTGGCAAGCGCGCGTAGGCCGCTCTGGCTCTTGCTGCGGCTGCGGCGGCGCAGCTCGAGCAGGACGAGAGCCCCCGTCGCCGCCCCGCCGGCGCCGACGGCGACCACGGGCCGCACCCAGTTGCGAGGGTCGCGCAGCGCCCGCAGCTCTTCCTCGGAGAGCTCCTCGGCCCAGTCGGAGAGCTCGTCGGCGGCGGCCTGGGTGACCGCGGCGAGCGTGTCTTCGAGCCGTCCCGAGAGCCGCTCCGGCGGCTCGATCGGCCGCAGAGCGTCGGTCAGCAGCGCCTCCACGTCCCAGGTCGATCCGCTCAGGTGCTCACTCGGCATCTTCCATCTCCTCCTGCAGCTGCTTGATCGCGCGATGGATCAACACCTTGGTCGCCCCGTCCGAGCGCCCGAGGGCGCGCGCGATCTCGCGGTTGTCCATGCCAAGGGCGAAGCGCATGATCAGCGCCTCGCGCCGGTCCTCCGGCAGGTGCTCGAGGTGCTTCATCACCTGCCGCAGCTCCTCCCGGCCCTCGGCGATCGCCTCGGTGTCGTGGCGGGCGGCGATCGGGTCGGCGTTTTCCAGCGGCGTCTGCGGTCGTCGCGAACGGTCGCGGTAGTAGTTGCTGGCGAGGTTGTGGGCGATCCGGATCACCCACGGTCGCAGCGGCCGACCGTCGGACTCCCGCCGGGCTCGGTCGAAGTGACGGTAAGCCTGCAGAAACGCCTGCTCGGTCAGGTCCTCGGCGTCGTGATGGTTCCCGACCCGGTAGTAGGCGTAGGAATAGACGTCGCGCAGATGCGAGCGGTAGAAGTCCTCGAAGGCGCGATCGAGCTCCGCCTTCGCCGCCGGAGCCAGCTCGGCCGGCTCGACGTTCTGCTCGGGGCCACTCACCCGGCAAGCCTACCCCGGTCGCCATCAGGCGGCCTGCCTCTGGCGCTCGACCGCCCGCAGACCCGCCATCCACTCCTCGGCGTCGCAGTCGCCGCGAATCAGGGCAGCGAGGCCGGCCAGCGCATCGGCGTCAACCCCTGAGGCGGCGACGGTCTCCGCCAGCAGGGGGACCGTGTCGAGACCCTCGGAGGCCTGGCCGATCTTCTTCGGAATCTCTCCGGCCGGCGTCCCGGTTCCAAGCAGCTCGCCCGCCCGGCGGTTGCGGCCGGCGGGGGCCATCATCGTCGCGGTCAGGTCACCGACGCCGGCGAGGCCGGCGAAGGTCTCGAGCTCGGCACCGCGGGTGACCGCGTGCTCGATGCACTCGCGCCAGATCGCCGCGACCGCGATCCCGGCCGCGTTGAGGCCGTGCGGCTCGGCGGCGGCCGCGGCGAGGGCGGCGGCGTTCTTGGCGGCGCCCGCCATCTCGACCCCGGTGATGTCGCGCGTACGCTCGCAGACGAGACCCGCCTCGTCGAAAACTCCGCCGATCTGGACCCGCAGCTCCTCGTCTTCGGAGCCCAGCACCAGCGCCGCCGAGCCCGAGACCGCCTCGCGGGCGTGGGCGGGCCCGCCGAGACAGGCGATCGCCCGCGCCCGCACCCGTTCGCCGACGTACTCGGAGGGCAGCTGCCCCTGCGGGGCGATCAGGCCCTTGGTCAGCATCAGCACCGCGCTGCGCGAGCTGACCCGGCCGGCGATCGCCCCCACCGCCTGCGGCAGCTGCGCCGAGGGGATCGCGAGGCAGATCAGGTCGAGTCCGGCGAGCTCGATCGCCGAGGCAGGACGGACGTCGATCGACTCGGGCAGTGGCACGCCAGGCAGGTAGCGCCGGTTCTCGCCGTCCTCGATCAGCTCCTCGGCGCGCTCGGGGGTCCGCGCCCCGAGCTGGACGTCGAGACCACCGCGGGCGAGCAGCACCGCCACCGCCGTCCCCCAGCTGCCGGCGCCGATCACCGCGGCGCGACGCATCGGCGGCAGCCCGCCGAGGTCTTCCCACTGCAGGAGGACGTTGGGCCAGATCCGCGCCGTCACCGTTTCCGCCAGGGCAGGGGAAGGCTCCTCGGCGCGGGGGAAGGTCATCGGCGGCCCCAGCCGCACCTTGCACTTGCGCGGGCGGATGCGCCAGCCGCGGCGCACGTGTTCGGTGCCGAGGACCGCGGTCGGGATCACTACCGCGCCGGTCTGCAGGGCGAGCCTGCCCACCCCCCGCTTCGGGTTGGCGAGGGTGCCGCGGCGGATCCTCGTGCCCTCCGGGAAAATGCAGACGGCGCCGCCGCGTTCGGCGATCATCCGCGCGGTCAGCATCGTTTCCTCGTCCGATTCGCCACGGCGGACCGGGAAGGCGCCGAGACGCGACAGCAACCAGCCCTGCCAGCGCTTCTCGAAGAGCTCGACCTTGGCCATGTAGTTCATCGGCCGCCGCCAGGGCAGACAGGCGCCGACGACGAAGGGATCGAGGAAGCTGCGGTGGTTGGCGGCGACGATCATCCCGCCCTCGGCACGACCGTACTCGCGCCCGCGCCGGTCGAGCCGGAAGTAGACGAGGAAGAAAGGCAGCAGGAAGAGCCTGGCGACGTGGTACATCGGCCAGTTGACGCTGTGCTTCCGCGTATAGGCGTGGTAGGAGGCGAGCCGCTCTGGGGTCACGCAGAGCGCTACACAAACCTTTGACTCCGGTTACAAACCGCGCGCCACCCGCGCGAAGTTCCCCGGCAGCTTCTGGAGCGTGCCGATCGAGACCGTAGAAAAGTCCGATATGCGAACTCTTTTGCGGTCTCGTGAGAGGGAGAGGGCGATCGCAGGGCCTGCCGACCGGCAGTACGGGGTGGTGGGACGAGAGCAGCTGATTCGCCTGGGACTTGAACCGGGGGCCATTGGAAGGCGGGTGCGTGCTGGGCGACTGCATCGTCTGCATACGGGCGTCTATGCAGTAGGCCACCACGTGATCCCTCGCGAGGGAAGATGGATGGCGGCCATACTCGCTCCCGCTTCAACGACTGGATCGAAGCAGGCGGCAAGCGCTACTGCGTCGACAACCGGGGCCTACCAAGCCGTCCGAACCACTTCCTCCAAGTCCCCACGGGTAACAGGAGCACCGGGCACTCGACCCAACTCGGAGCGCTTCAGCATCGCATCGAGCGCCTCGTCGAGCTTCGACGCATCTCCGCCTAGCTCGCCGAGGGGGCGCGGCTGGCCGAGCTCCTCCACCCGCTGCCGCAGACCGCCGCGGTCGGTGCCGAGGACGGAGGCAAGCCGCTCGTACGGCACCGGCGCCCGCTCGGCCAGGAAAGCCAAAGCATGAGGAAGGACGACCGCGTTGGTCTCGGCGTGCGGAGTGCCGCAGACCCGGACCAAGGTCTGGCAGATGAGGTGATGAAGAGCGAAGCCGGCGGAGTCGATCGCGTAGCCGCTGAGGATCGAGCCGAGGGCGAGCGCGGACCGGTCACGCCCCTCGCGCTCCTGGTCCAGCGCCCGCGAGATCAACTCCGCTCCCCGCAGCGCCGTCATCTCCGAGACCGGGTTCGAGAGCGGCTGGTAAAGCGTGTCGGTTCCGTGCGCCAGAGCGTTCATCGCGCTCGTGCGAAGCTCGCCCTCGGGCTGCCCGGTCATCGCCTCCGGATCGGCGATGACCAAGGATGGGCGCACCATTCCCCGCGCCCGCTCCTCCGCTCCTTCAGGCAACCGATGGATCGCGGTCATCGGCGCTCCGGAGAGCGTCGTCGGGATCGCCGTCACCTTCGCTCCGGAAATCGCAGCTATCGCCTTGGCCACATCGATCACCCGGCCGCCGCCAAGCGCCACGAGGGGGCGCACTCGCACCCCCTCCTCTGCTTGTGGTGGGGGTGCGAGTGCGCCCGTCAGCGCAGCCGCGGCGGCCGGCACCTGACCTGCCGCAACCTCGTGCACTCCGTTAGCCGCCGCAGCCAAGCGCTCCGCTCCGGCAAGCGCTCGCTCGGTACTGAGCAGATCGAACTCGTCGATCCCGTTCTCGCGGAGAACCTCAACCGCGCTCACCACCCCGCCGCGGCGGAACGCCACGGTGCGCCCGGCGTCGCGCCAGGTGAAGTCGGCCGTCAACCCTGGCTTTTGACCCGCGGGTTGACCACCGGTCGCAACCGCGGTTCGACCTCCTCGCGCAGGTGCTCGAAGTCAGGCGGCAGCGAGAGCTTCTCGCCGAGGCTCTCGAGCGGCTCGTCGACGGTAAAGCCGGGGCCGAGGGTGGCGATCTCGAACAGCACCCCGCTGGGCTCGCGGAAGTAGATCGATTTGAAGTAGAAGCGATCGATCTCCGGCGTCGGCTGCGCTCCGCCGGCCATCGCCCTCTCGCGCCACTGCATGTGCTCCTCGGGAGTCGAGGCCCAGGCAACGTGGTGGACGCTGCCGGCTCCCTGGATGCCTCGCTCGGCCGGCGGCTCGTCGTAGGCGTAGAGGCCACCGCGCTGCTCGCCGCGGGCCTCCCAGGCCCCGTCCACCTGCTCGAACTCGAGCGCTTCGAGCAACCGGCTGCTCGCGTCCGGCGAGACCGAATAGGCACGCACGGCGTGAAAGCCCTGCAGCGCCACCTCCCCCGGCACCTCCGGGTGGTCGGCGATCAGCGGCTGGTCGGGCACGTCGACGACGAGCAGCTCGTGGTCGAGCCCCTCCGGATCGGAGAAGACGAGGCTGTCGCCGTTCCGCTCGGACTCGGTGTCGTTGGCGCGCAGGCGCTCGGCCCAGAAGTCGAGGGCCTCAGCCGAAGCGACGCGCCAGACGATCCGGTGCACCATCCCCGCGCCGGGGCGCCCAGGCGCCGCGCCAGGGTACTCGAAGAAGGTCAGGTCGGAGCCGGCGTCCCCCTCCTCGTCGGCGAAAAAGAGGTGGTAGACGGTCGGGTTGTCCTGGTTGACGGTTTTCTTGACCAGCCTGAGACCCAATACGCCGGCGTAGAAGTCGACGTTGCGCTGGGCGTTCTCGGTGATCGCAGTGATGTGGTGAATGCCCTCTAGCTTCATTGTTCACGTATACCATCCGCCGATGAGCCGCGGACGGAGACGTACTGTCAGGGCGCTCGTAATCCTCGGCTCCATCCTCGCTTTCCTCAGCGTCCTCGCGATCTGGACCGAGCGCCAGGCGCTCAACACCGACGACTGGGTCTCGACCAGCGGCCGCCTGCTGGAGAACAAGACGATCCGCGAAGAGCTCAGCGACTACCTCGTCGACCAGCTCTACGAAAACGTCGACGTGCAGAAAGAACTGGAGGAAATCCTCCCCAAGGACACCAAGGACCTCTCCGGGCCCGCCGCCGGCGGGCTCCGCCAGGTAGCCGGCCAGGGCGCCGAAAAGGTGCTCGAAACCGCGACCGCGCAGGAGCTCTGGGAAGAGGCGAACCGGACCGCGCACGAGCAGCTGCTCGCGGTGCTGGAAAACAGGAAAGAAGCGGTCGAGACCGACGAAGGGAACGTCCGCCTCAACCTCGGCCAGCTGCTCCAGAACCTGGCCGAGCAGGTCGGGATCGGCGCCACCCTGGCGGAAAAACTGCCTCCCGACGCCGCCCAGATCGAGATCATCAAGTCGGATGAGCTGAAAACCGCGCAGGACATCGCGATCGCGATCAAAGGCCTGGCGCTGCTGCTCTCGATCCTCATGCTCGCCTGCTTCGCGGGGGCGATCTACCTCTCCCGCGACGGGCGCTGGGTGACCGTCCTGCTCAGCGGCGTCGGGCTGATCGCCGCGGGCTTCGCCGTCATCGTCGTGCGCCAGATCGCCGGCGGCATCGTCGTCGACCAGCTGGTGACGACGGAGAGCGTGAAGCCGGCGGGAGAAGCCGCCTGGTCGATCGGCACCTCGCTGATGGTGAGCATCGCCACCACGGTGATCGTCGCCGGGGTCTTCTTCCTGATCGCGGGCTGGCTCGCCTCCCCCACCGGCGGCGCCCGCGCGACCCGCCGCTTCCTGGCGCCGACCCTGCGCCTGCACACCGCCTACGTCTACGCCGGGCTGGTCATCCTCGTCGGCTTCTACTTCCTCACCGGTCCGAGCCAGGGGCTGCGCTCGTTCCTGACCACGCTGATCATCGCCGCCTTCGCAGCCTTCGGGATCCACGAGCTGCGCAAGCAGACCGAAGAGGAGTTCCCGGAAGCGACCTACGACGACGTCTTCGGCCGCACCCGCGACAAGGTCGTCAGCGCGGTGAAAGACGCGAACATTCCGGAAAGGGTCGGCGAGCAGGCTGCGAAGCTGCGCCGGCCAGACAGCGGCGAGCCCGACCCGCAGCGGGCGCCGGCCGCCGAGGCCCCCACCGCGACGCTTCCGGTCAGCGACGAGGACGCCCGCCTGGAGCGCCTGGAACGGCTGGGCACGTTGCGTGAGAAAGGCATCCTCACCGAGGAGGAGTTCGCGGCGGAGAAGGCTCGACTGCTCAGCCGTGATAAACAATCCGGCTGATGACGACGCTCGAGAGAGAGCGCCTGAGCCATGCCCCCGCACCCCAGGCTCAGGAACCCGGCTGGTATCCCGACCCACTCGGGACCACCGCTGAACGCTTCTGGGACGGGCAGTGGATGGAGCTGATCCGCACCCCGCGGCTGCGCCTGGCGGCCGAGGCGCTGGTGCGGGAGGAAGCCGCGCAGGCACCCCGCCCGCCCCTGATCTCCCGCATCCCGGCGCTGCAACTGCCGCCGCTCTCGAAGGAGAAGAGGGAGCAGCGAAACCGGGAACGGGAGCACCTCAAGCAGCGGCTGTGGATGGAAGCGGAACGACAGGCCTTCTTCCAGACGCCGGCCGGCCGCGCCAGGCTCGCCTTCGAACGGGGCCAGCACCTGTTCCAGTACGAGCTCGAGATCGACCGGGTCGAACCGACCGTGATCCCCGGGCCGGTGGGTTCTTCGCCGCGGACGACCGAAGACGCCGTCGACATCCTCAACTCGGTGGTCGTCGAGGGGTGGAAGCTGGTCGACGGGAAATTCTTCTACGTCGAGCCGCGCGGGCTGGTCGGGTGCTACCTGTTCAGGCGCTCGAAGAAGCGCCGCCAGCAGATGAACGACCCCTGGCAGCGCTAGGTCCGGGACCGCCGCGGCGATCCCGGACCCGATTCACTGCCTGACCGACTACTTGCCGAGGTTGATGCGGACGCGCGAGCCCGGCGCCAGGACTTTGCCCGGTCGCGGGGTCTGCTTGAGGACCTTGCCCTCTTTTTTCGCCGACGCCTCGACCTTCTTCACGTGGCCGAGCTTGCAGCCGCTGCGCCTCAGCAGCGCTTTCGCCCGCTTCAGCGTCTTGTTCTTGACCGCCGGCACCACGCAGGCGCGGTAGACGTAGTCGTCGAACCGCGTGTTGGCGTTCTCACCGGCGAAGGTGGTCACCGAGACGTCGACCAGGCCGGGGCGCAGGGCCGGCGGAGTGGTGACGGTGATCTCGGTGTCGGAGTCGACGGTGAAGCTCGCCGCCGGAGTGGTACCGAACTGCACCGCGCTTGCCTGGGTGAAGTTCTTACCGGTGATGGTGAGAACCTCGCCGCCGGTGACGGAGCCGAATGACGGCGTGATCGAGGCGATTTCAGGCGCCGGCTGAACTTCGGCGCTGAGCTCGATCTCTTCACCGGTGAACGTTTTGCTGGGAGCGTTGATGGTCCCTTCGAACGGGCTCGGGAAGATCGACGCGTAGCTGGCGCCGGATTCGGTCTTGACTCCGATTTCGTCGTTTTCGCTGGTCGGGTCGATGCCGATCAGGTCACCCGCCTGGATCTTCAGGTTCGTCTCGAAGGTCTGCAAACCCGGGCCGGTGGGGGTGGCGGGAGCGCTTTTGCCCGCCGCTTCATAGCCGCCTTTCCCGTTCGGGCGCAGGACCCGCAGGTAGAACGGCCCGCCGACGGCGCCCTGGACGCGCCAGCGCACGATCGCCCCACTGGCCGGAGAGGCGAGCGTGGCGCCGGCCTCCGGCAGAGCGGTGTTGAAGAGGGTCTGAACCCTTTCGAATTTCTTCGAGGTGTAACCGTCGGGCAAAACGCTGCCGATGGTGATCACCGCCGCCTGCGCCGTAGCTGCCATCAGCAGGACGCAGGCCACAGCCATGCCGGTGACCGCTGCCAGCCGCCATCGTCCTCGCCCTTCTTCTCGAACAACACTCCCCAGTTGTTGCCGCATCATTCCTGCCTCCTTGGTTTGTTCCCTGGCTTCGGCGTCGGGCGCCGTGTGGTGATTGCCAAAACGGCAAGGCGGAGAAAAGTTGCGGCCGATGAAGAAGAACCCGTGTGTTCTCTCGTCGGGAGAAAGAAAGCCCGCCGCCGGAATCGAACCGGCAACCTCCTCATTACAAATGAGGTGCTCTCCCAGGTTGAGCTAGGCGGGCGTGGTGGCTAATGATGTCCGTAATGGACGTGACGTTCAGGTTCTTGGGGCCCCATGAGGGTACCGTGCTCACGCGGGCGATCGAGGCGGCCTATGGTCAAACTTATGACGTGCGGTGGGTCTACGACCCGGCCGAGGTCGGGGCCCGGATCGAGGCCGGAACCTACGTCGCCTGCATCGCCGAAAGCCCTGCAGGGGAGCTGCTTTGCCACATCGGGATGAGCCTGGCGGCGGCCGGTGACGCGGTCGGCCACTCGGGGCAGGCGGTGACGCTGCCGGCGGCGCGCGGGCAGCACCTCTTCACCCGCACCAAGCGCCACCTGATGGACTGGGCGCGGGAGCAGGGTCTGGCCGGGATGTACAGCGAGGCGACGGCCGCCCATCCCTACAGCCAGAAGGCGAACGTCGAGCTGGGGGCGCACGAGACCGGCTTCCTGCTCGGCTGGATCCCCGCCTCTGTCAGCAACGACGCCGCCGCTGGACGAGGCGGGCGCCAGTCGGCGGCGCTCCTCTACCTGAAGCTGAACGACGGCCACGAGCGCAGCATCTACGCGCCGCCACAGCATCGCGAGATCGTCACCCAGACGGTCGAGCTCTGCGAGCTGCGCGGAACCGTCGCCGACCCGCCCGCAGGGGCGGCGCCGCCCGAGCGCACCGAGCTGCACGTCGAGATCGACCGCGACCACAACCTCGCCCTGCTCACGGTGCTGGAACCGGGAGCAGACCTGGAGGCGGCGATCGGCGCCGAGCGCCACCACCTCTTCCATCGCGCCAACCTCGACGCGATCTACATCGATCTGCCGCTGGAGCGGCCGGCGACGGCGCTTCTCGCCGACCACCTCGAGCGGCTCGGCGTCTCCTACGCCGGCGTCTTTCCCAACCACCGCACCGACGGGGACGTCCTCCGGATGCAGTCGCTGCACCGGGTCCGAGTCAAGGCCGACGACGTCGCCGTCGCCTCGGACCACGGGCGCGAGTTGTTGGAGTACGTCCTCGCCGATCTGCCGCAAGCCGGCTAGAGGGGAACCTCCCGCGAGGCCAGGTGGGTCCCCACCTTGCGCT
>JALYWY010000388.1 GCA_030852475.1 Actinomycetota bacterium
ACCCGCGACCCGAGGGCCTGGTCCCGCTCCACTCGGCCACCGAGAGCCTGCCGCCGCAGCGAATCCGCGAATGGGTCGAGCAGGTGGTTCGGCTGGCGTCGAACGCGATCGAGGGATTGCCGAGCGAGATGCGGGCGCGGCGGAGGCTCGCCGGCGTGGGAGATGCCCTGCGCGCCGTCCAGTTCCCGGAGACGGTGGACGAAGTCGAGGAAGCCCGCGAGCGCCTCGGCTTCGAAGAGCTCTTCCTCCACCAGGCGCTGCTGGCGACCCGCAAGCGCAGCCACCGCGTCGCCCGGCCGGCGCCGCGCTTCGGCAAGCCCGGCGACCTGGTCGGCCGCTGGCTCGAGTCGCTGCCGTTCGAGCCGACCGGCGACCAGCTGAAGGCGTTCGACGAGATCGAGGCCGACCTCGACTCCGGCGAGCCGATGCAGCGCCTCTTGATGGGCGAGGTGGGCTCGGGCAAGACCGTGGTCGCGGTCTACTCGATGCTGCGGGCGCTGGAAGCCGGCTACCAGGCGACGCTGATGGCGCCGACCGAGACGCTCGCCGAGCAGCACGCGATCACCCTCGGCAAGCTGCTCGCCGCAGAGGCGACGCCGTTCGCCCTGCTCACCGGCTCGACCCCGGCGCCGCGCCGGCGCGAAGCGCTCGACCGCCTCGCCAGCGGCGAGCTCAACCTGCTCGTCGGGACCCACGCGCTGATCGAGCCGACCGTCCGCTTCGCCCGCCTCGGCCTCTGCGTCGTCGACGAGCAGCACCGCTTCGGAGTCAGCCAGCGCCGCGCGCTGGACGAGAAGGGGGTGGAGGGGATGGCGCCCCACGTCCTCCACATGACCGCGACGCCGATCCCGCGCACGCTCTCGTTGACCACCTACGGCGACCTCGACACGACCGCCCTGCACGAGCTGCCGGCGGGGCGGCAGCCGGTGACGACGCGCCTGGTCGAGGAGGCGCAGCGAGGCGAAGCCTTCGAGTTCCTGCGGCGGCAGCTGCGCGAGGGACGGCAGGCCTTCGTCGTCTGCCCGCTGGTGACCGAGTCGGAGAAACAGCCGGGGAAAGCCGCCGAGGTGGAGGCGGAGCGGCTGCGGGCGGGAGAGCTGCGCGAGTTCCGCGTCGGCCTCCTCCACGGGCAGATGCACTCGAACGAGAAGGCGGAGGCGATGCGCGCCTTCGCCGCCCACGAGACCGACGTCTTGGTCTCGACCACGGTGATCGAGGTCGGGATCGACGTCCCCAACGCGACGGTGATGATCATCGAGGGGGCCGAGCGCTTCGGCGTCTCCCAGCTGCACCAGCTGCGCGGCCGGGTGGGGCGCGGCGAGCACCCATCGCAGTGCTTGCTGTTCGCCGAAGAGGCGGGCGAGCTGGCGCGGCGGCGGCTCGGGGCGGTGGTCGAGGAGCGCGACGGCTTCAAGCTCGCCGAGATCGATCTCGAACTGCGCGGCGAGGGCGAGATCCTCGGCACCCGCCAGTCGGGCCTGCCGCGCTTCGCCGTCGCCAAGCTGCCCGAGGATGGGGCGAAGCTGGTCGAGGCTCGAAACGAGGTACTGCAGCTGCTGCGCCGCCACGGCTCCCTCTCCGACCCGGCCCTTGGCCCGCTGCTGGATGCCGCCCATCGTCGCTTCGGCACCGGCGCGGCTGATCCAATTCCCCTATGAGGGTCATCGCGGGAGAGCTCAAGGGCCAGCGCCTGGTCGCGCCGAAAGGCTGGAAGGTCCGGCCGACCTCAGACCGCGTCCGCGAGGCGATCTTCTCCGCCCTCGGCGATCGCGTCGTCGGCGCCCGCGTCCTCGACCTCTACTGCGGCACCGGCGCCCTGGCGATCGAGGCGCTCTCGCGCGGCGCCGCCGGCGCCGTCCTCGTCGACCGCGACACCCGTCCGGCGCTCGGCAACGTCCAGCGGCTCGGGCTGCAAGAGCGGGCGGAGCTCGTCCGCGCCGACGTCGGCCGCTGGCTGGGACAGGTTTCGCCCGCCTCATTTGCGGGGAATTTCGACCTCGTCTTTGTGGACGCCCCGTATAAACTCGCCGACCGCGTGACCCAGGACCTCAACATCCACCTCCCCCGCTTGCTGGCGGACAACGGCCGCGCAGTGGTCGAGAGCGGCGCCCGCCGCCCCCTGCGGATCGACTCGCTGGAGCCGTTGCGGCAGCGCCGCTACGGCGCCGCCGACGTCACCATCTACGGAGAGGCGAGCGGGTGAGCCAGCAGAACGGGACGGTCGTCTGCCCGGGCAGCTACGACCCGGTCACCAACGGCCACCTCGACATCATCACCCGCACCTCGAGGGTGTTCGAGCGCGTCGTCGTCGGCGTCGTCAACAACCCGATCCGCAAGCAGAAGACGCTCTTCACCGCCGAGGAGCGCAAGGCGTTCATCGAAGAGGCGACCGCAGACATCGCCAACGTCGAGGTGCAGATCTTCGCCAACCTGTTGGTCGAGTTCGCGCGCGAGAACGGCGCCAAGGCGATCGTCAAGGGCATGCGGGCGATCTCCGACTTCGAGTACGAGTTCGAGATGGCACAGCTGAACCGCAAGCTCGACCCGGGGATCGAGAGCATCTACGTGATCGCCTCGCCCCACTACAGCTTTCTCTCGTCCACCGGAGTGAAGGAGATGGCGACTTTCGGAGGCAACGTTTCCGACCTTGTTCCACCGGCTGTCGCCACCGCGCTGGGAGAACGCCTGCCCGGCAGGTAGGCTGTGCGAACCAGTCAGTCCGCTTGGGCGCCGCCTTGCAAAAAAACGCTCTTTGAACCGCTTATTCCCTAAAACCCCCGCATACACGTAGGCTTACGACCCTCATATGGACGTTCTGGTCCTCATAGACAAGCTCGATGACGTAGTTCACAACGCCCGTCCGGTCCCCCTGACGGATCAGGTGCGCGTGGATCGAGAGGAGATCTACGACCTCCTCGATCAGATGCGCGCGACGATCCCCGAGGAGATCAAGCAGGCGCGGTGGATCGTCAAGGAGCGCCAGGAGATGCTGGCCGAGGCAAAACGCGAGGCGGAGCGGATCGTCCGCGAGGCCCGCGAGCAGCAGGCCCGCCTGATCTCCGACGAGGAGGTCACGAAGCAGGCCGAGCGCGCCGCCGACGAGATCGTCGAGGACGCCCGCACCCGCGAGCGCGAAATCCGCCTCGGCGCCGAGGACTACGCCGACGAG
Organism: Actinomycetota bacterium; assembly: GCA_030852475.1. GTDB lineage: Bacteria > Actinomycetota > Thermoleophilia > Solirubrobacterales > 70-9 > VAYN01. The sequence continues at coordinate 3,170 of JALYWY010000388.1, forward strand.
ATCCTCAACACCCTCGAAGTGAACCTGCAGAAGTTCCTCGCCGCCGTGCAGCGCGGCCGCGACCGCCTCGCCGGCCGCGAGGAGGAACAGCCGCAGCCCGAGCTCGACCAGCAGCCTTAGCGGCTACTCGAGCTTCAGGTCTTTGAGTGCCGCCCAGCGGGGGTCGGTTACCTGCTCGTGTTCGTGGTCGGCGGGGTCGGCGTCGTTGAGGCTCTCGCCGCAGACAGGGCAGAGGCCGGCGCAGTCGGGGCGGCAGAGGATGCGGGTGGGGAGGGCGAGGATGGTGGCGTCGTGGGCCCAGCGACCGATGTCGAGCTCGTCGTCGGAGACGTAGGGGCTGGTCAGTTCCGGGTCGTCCGTCCCGCCCTGGTCGACCTCGCGAGCCTCGACCTCGAGATCGAGGCTGGCCGGTTCGAGGCAGCGCATGCAGGGTCCCTCGAGGTGGACCGGGAAGTTGAGCCGGAAGGCGAAGCCGTTGCTGGGGCGGGAGACCTCGAGGCGCACCGTCGGGGACCAGGGGTTGGGCTTATAGGTCTGGCCTCCCAGCTCGAAGGGCTCGAGCGCCACCGGCATCTCCAGCCGCTTGCCCTCGCCGTGAGCCAGCGAGAGGCGCGATAGATCGACGATCGTTTTCGGCGCCTGGGCCATTCCGCACCTCCGCTGCGTCGGGGACACTTACGATGACTGCCTCCCGACGAGGTTACGAAATGGGCCAATTCCACTCGAAACCAGAGACCTACCTGGAGCGGATCCGCGCCGAGGTGCCGCGCTACGACGAACTGCAGGAGCAGGCGATCGCGGCAATCCCGTTCGCGCCCGAGCGCGTTTTGGAGCTGGGGATGGGGACGGGGGAGACGACCCGGCGGCTGATCGAGGCCTACCCCGATTCCTGGGTGATCGGCCTGGATGCCAGCGCCGACATGGTCTTCCGGGCGCGGGAGATCTACGACGACGTGCAGCTGGCGCGGATGGAGGACCCGTTGCCGGAGGGTCCTTGGGACCTGGTCATCGGCGTCCTCTCGATTCACCACCTCACCAGCGAGCAGAAGAAGAACCTCTTCCGCCAGGTCCGCGCCCAGGCCCGCTCCTTCGTGATCGGCGACGTGGTCAGAGCCGAGACCCGAATCGCTCCGATCGACCCCAGCTACGACTTCCCGGAGGCGGCATCTGATCTTGCAGAGTGGTGTGGAGGAGAGATCACCTGGGAAAAAGACGACCTTGCAGTCGTGAGGGCCGTGTACTGAGGGGTCGGGTG